>JAFAUE010000361.1 GCA_019243475.1 Acidobacteriota bacterium
CAGGGCGCATTCCGACTCACTACGACGTTGGGAAAACTGGCGATGATCGGACTGATGTTTCAGGGCTTCACGCTGATCGGCAGAATTCGTCCGTGGGCGATCTGCTGTATCGTTACCGGCGCACTGCTCTTTCTTCTCTTCTGGGACCTGGACAACTGGATGATGATCGGCGTGCTGCTTATGGTCACAGGATTTGTGCCGGTACGCAGGATTCTTCTGGAAGGAGAGCCGCGAGGCGTCGCAGTCGCGGAGCATGGATCTGGTGATTGAAAAAGCTATCGTCCGCGGTGGAGCAGGCGAAAGAACCGCTTTGCTTGCCGAACGTCTTTTCCAATCTGCTCTTTCAGGGCTTCGGGGTTCGGCCATTTGATTTCATCGCGGAGCCGCTTCAAAAAAGCGACTTCCATTTCGGTATCTTCCGTCAGCTCCAGCGGATGAAAATTCAACAAATGCGTTTCGATCGCGAATGACGGGCCTTCGAACGTGGGCCGCGTGCCCACGTTGGTCACCGATTCAAAGCGCTCTCGACCGATGCGGGTGCAGGTAACGTACACTCCGTTCTTCGGTACGAGTTCCGGATAGGGCGCAAGATTGACGGTCGGCACCGTGTAGCGGCTTCCGTAGCCGCGTCCTTTTGCCGGCGTTCCCAAAATGGCAAACGGACGCCCAAGAAGCTGGTGCGCGCGCCCCACTTTGCCTTCCTGAAGAAGGTGGCGGATGCGGCTGCTGGAGACGGGTTCCCCGCGGCGGTGCATTTCGGGATAGACAGTTACGTTGAATCCGAACTCGCGTCCGAACTGTGTGAGCTTGTTGCAATCGCCTTCTGCGCCGCGGCCAAAGTGGAAGTTTGCTCCTTCATGAACTTCCTTTGCGCGCAGTCGTCCGGTGACGATCTCGCGGGCAAATTCCTCAGGAGAAATGGACGAGAACGTTTGATCGAAGGGAAGCACCAGCGTGGCGTCGATGCCGGTGCGTTGAAGCTCGGCGATTTTTTCCGCAGTCGGCGTGATCAGCAGGGGAGCGCTTTGCGGACGCAGTACACGGACCGGATGCGGATCGAAAGTCACCGCCAGGGACTTCGCGTTCAAGGCTCGGGCGCGTTCCGCCACTTTGCTTAGAACGTGCTGATGTGCGCGATGCACGCCGTCGAAATTTCCAATGCTGACGACGGTGCTGGTCCAGGCCGCAGGCAGTTCGTCCAGGCTGCGAAAGACAAGCATCAGATCTCGAACTCCAGCTTCAGCCCATCGTGCGCGAGGCGCACGTTCGCCGGCAGCATGCGATTCGTCTCCTCGTGGGGTAAGTCGTGCGACATGTGAGTAAAGAACGCGCGCGCCGGCTTGAGCTGTTCGACGATGCCGAGCGATTCCTGCAGAGACGAGTGCGAGGGATGAGGCCGGTGGCGAAGCGCGTCGAGAAAAAGTACATCGAGGCCGCTTAGCCCCGACATGGTGCGCTCCGGGATCGCGCTGAAGTCGGTGAGATAGGCGGCAGTCCCAAAACGGTAAGCGGTGACCGGCTCGTCGCCGTGTACCACCTGCAGCGGCTGGAAGGTCGCGCCGAAGAGTTCCAGGCTGCCATTCAAGCGGGACAGCGTAACCTGAGGCCGGGTGGCGTAAGTTGAGCCCGCATCGAAGGCATACATGAAGACGCGCTCGATCACCTTGGCCGTGGCATCGTCCGCATAGAGCGGCAGCTTCTGCTCGCGCTTGAAGGTCAGTGGACGCAGGTCGTCGAGTCCGAGGATGTGATCCGCATGCCCATGGGTGTAAAGCACGGCATCCAGCCGCTTGATCTTCTCGCGCAGCGCCTGCTCGCGAAAATCCGGAGTGCTGTCGATAAGGACGGTATGCCCTTCGTACTCCAGCAGCACAGAAGGCCGCGTCCGGCGATCGCGCGGATCGGTGGAGACGCATACCCTGCAGTCGCAGCCAATCGTGGGGACGCCCATCGAGGTCCCGCTTCCCAGGACCGTAAGCGTAGCTTTCATCTGACTTGCGATTCGCCTTCGGCCGGAGCAGGCGGACGGGTTAGCGCGTTGGTCATCTCCAGGAACGCCATCCGCAGTTCGAACAACACGTTTTGCAGCAGGTTCTCTTCTTGCTTGGTGAGATTGCCTTTGGTCTTGTCCTTCAGGACGGCGAGGGTGTCGATCGTCTGCCGGGCGCCGATGATGTCCGGGCGCGGAGTTTCGCCTTCGCGATGCATGATTCCAAGCTGGACCATGGCCGTCACGTAAAGCGATTGCACCAGCCGGTCGAAGGTCATCTCGAAGTCTTCGGCTTTGCCGTGACCGCCCTGAGAGAGCATGTCGTCAAGCTTCTTGCCGGTGGCGGCGTACTCGCGTCCCTGCTGCTCCTGCTCGGCATGAGAAGGAGCCTCGGGCATTGCGTCCTCGGCAACTGCTGTGTTGGGTGATGGAGAGGTTTCGACGCTCTCCTGGCGAACATCGCTGCGCAGGTCGCCTTCCTCGGTAAACTTGCGCCGGTCGCTTACAACGAAATCAGCTTTCTTTTCCGCCATAACAATATTTTCCTAAGAAGTGCTTTAAGAAGCCAGAGAGCCCTGCGAAACCACAGAGAGGGGCATCTTCTCGGCAGGTGTAGCCTCGCCCCCGGCGTAAGTAATGCCGGCATGCCGCTCCAGCGCCTCGCGTCGAATGTAGCCGAGCGCCACTGGCCGCTCGCCGTCGCTCGTAGGAATACGCGCGACGCTGGTGAGCTCGCCTACTTCTTTTCCGTCGGCCTCGAGTTTGGCGCCGCGCTCCGGCACTTCGCCTTCCAGTACAAATGCCTGAAACTTGCGATGCACATTTCCGCGCGAGCGAATACGCTCGACGATCTCCTGGCCGATGTAGCAGCCTTTGGTGAAGTTCAGCGCATGCTTCTGCTCGGTCTCCTGCGGGAGATCGCGCTCGCGGATGTCGGTTCCATATTTGGGAAAGCCGATTGCCACGCGAAATTTCTCCAGCGCCTCGGAGCCCACAGGCTTCGCGCCGGATTCAAGCAACTCCTTCCACAATGCTGCCAAAACCGTTGGTGTACCCCAAAGCTCATAGGTCAGAAAGTCGTCGCTCACCATGCGCGTGAGATACACGGTTGTGCTATTCCAATTCAACGTCGCGATCTGCATCGGCTCGATTCCGGGATCGGAAAGGCCGGCAGCCTTAAGCGCGCTGGGAGCACACCGGCCCTGAAGACCGATGGCGGCCAGAGCTTCGCTTTTGTCGGCCAACTCGACGTCGTCCATGATGATGAAGTGCTCGAACAGCTTGAGCAGCGCGTCAACCTGCGAGCGCTCAGTGTCGAGAAGAAAGTGGTTGCCGAAGTTATAGGCGTAGAGATCGCCAAGAATGCGGCCTTGCGGATTCAATACGAAGCTGTAGTTGCCGCGGCCGACCGGCAGATCCTTCACGTTGTTGGTGACCATGCCGTTGAGCCAGCGGACCCGGTCTTCTCCCTTTACCTCGATCTTTGCCCGCCAGCCCAGATCATAAAGCGCGCAACCCTCAGCAAGTTCGCGAAATTCAGCCGCTACATCGCTGAAAACAGACGCCGTTTCCACGCCCCCGTATTGGCCCATGCGGGCCGCCGACGCAGCAAAGAGATCATGGAGTGGGTTCGAGGGCATGGGCGAAGTAATGATTATAGATGTGCGAGGAAGTAGGTTCGGACGTTCGGGAGCATCGAAATGGGCCCCGTGTCTTCAGGGACAAAAAAATGCCGCCCTGGTTCACAGAGCGGCATTTACGCGAGCGTGAAACTTATTCGCCGGCCTGGGCTGCGCGACGGCGGGCTTTCTTGGCGCCCTTCACCTGCAGCTCATTTACGACCTGCGAGACGTTAGGAACCGCGGCTGCCATCTTCTCAGCCTGTTCGCGCTGAGTAGGCGTATCTACGTCGCCGGTCAACGTCATGACGCCGTTCTTCGAGTTGAAGTGGATGTGCTGGTTATCCATCCCCTTCTCGGTAAGCGCGGCACGATAGTTGTCTTCAATGCCCTTGTCGAGGTTCTTGTCGACTTTCTTGGCATCGCCTTCCGCGCCTTCGGGACGAACACCGATTTCGTTGGCGATAATCAATCCGCCGGCGTTCTGCTTGGCTAGGTCTTCCGCCTGGGCCTTGTCCTGGTCGGTCTTCACATCGCCTGACAGGGTAATCACGCCCTTGTCACGGTCTTCGCTGACCTTCACATCTCCGAGGTTGTTGGTTTTGAGTGAGTCTTTGATCTGGTCGGTAACATCCGGGCTCTGCGCCTTCTGCTGCGAACAGGCGACGCTGAACACAGCCAGAAGCACGGCAACGAATGCAAGAACTCGAGTTAAACGCATGGGGTCTCCTCCCGAAACGGCACGCTTTTCTTTTGGCTCCAAATCCAGAGTGGCTGGTTGGCCTTTATTGTGATTTGAACCAGTGGGGAAAGATGCGGAGTGAAGCCTCTCAAGATGCGTCAGGAGGAGAGCTGCTGGCTGCTGGCTCCTGGCTGCCGGCTAGTGGCGCGGCTAGTCGTCGTCACTAGAGCAGTTCTGAAGCGAAGTTGCAGTTCTGAATCTAAGCCGCTGCTGGGTAAAAATTTTATTGCACTGGAAGTTCCGCCCTCCCTAATTCCGAGTTGCCCAGAGCAGCCGGATCGGTGCCTCCGGCAAACACCTGAAAACAGAGGCTTCCACCTCGCGGCCGCGTCTGCGCAAGTGGCAGCGCCCTTGCTTATGGAAAAGACAACAGGAGTCTGTCCACTTCCCAGGGTGTGACCGGCTCGGCTGATTTTCCCCCAGGTTTTCATTGCTCCGGGGCATGGGTTAAGGAGTTAAAGAATGAATCGCTCACTGCTGGTGGTACTCGCAGGCGCAGCCATGATGTTCAACGTAGGGTGTGCCACTAAGAAATACGTGCGCAACGAAGCTGCGCCGGTAATCAACAAGACCAACGAACTCGACGATCTCACAGCGAAGAACACGAAATCCATTCGCGACGTGGATGCGCGCGCGCAGCAAGGCATTCAGGGTGTGAATGACAAGGCTGCCTCCGCCGACCAGAAGGCCGCGTCCGCTGGCCAGGCTGCCGACCAGGCGCAGCAGGCCGCAAACCAGGCGTCAGGCAAGGTTGACGCTCTGACCAACACGGTCGCCAATCTGGATAACTATCGTCCCGTGGTTGATACGTCGGTGCACTTCGCGTTCAACAGCGCCGTGCTCAGCAAAAAGGCGAAAGCTGCGCTCGACCAGCTGGGCGCGGAAATTCCCAACACCAAGGGCTATCTGATCCAGCTGATCGGCGGCACTGACTCGGTGGGCAGCGCGCGATACAACTACAAGCTCAGCGAGCAGCGCGCCTCAGCGGTGGTGCAATATCTGGCGACCAAGTTCGACGTTCCGGCGCACAAGATCTACGTCGCCGGACTCGGCAAGGACAAGGAAGTCGCTCCCAACAGTTCGGCCAAAGGCCGCGCTCAGAATCGGCGCGTGGACGTCCAGCTCATGACCAACATCCAGGACGCTACCTCAGCGCAAAACGTTACTCCGGCTGCCCCCAACAGCCGGTAGTCTTCCTCGCACACCCCGAGGAAGCCCCGGAAGGGCCGTCTCTTGATTAGAGGCGGTCCGTTTTTATTTTTGCTTGATTGTGGAATCGCCGCGGCCCAAGTTAAGGGCGACCTTGGTCCCGGTCGCTCTTGAATTTTTTCCAGTCAAATCGACCTAACTTCATCGCTTTTGCCCTCGCGCGAATTCGCTTTCCAGCTGCAATCGCTGCGGAGGGATCGAACTGGAAGTTTGAAATCAGACGACCTATCGGCTTCCCGCGACGCGTGATGAGGATCTCAACCCCCTTTTCGACTTGATCGAGCAAGCTGCTCAGCTTGTTTCGCACTTCCGCGGCGCCGACCGTCCTATAAGTTCTGTGCGTCATGGTTTCCTGCCATGAATAGCATAAGCTTCCCTCAGTTCAAGCCGATTTGCGATGCTTCGTGTGAGGCGTGCTGCAAAACACCATTTTGCTTCGTGAAACTTAGGAGAGAATGCCGCGCATGCTGAAATCCCTGATTCGCACTTGCATCCTGATGGGAGTCCTCACTCAATGCCTTATCGCCGCCGGCCAGCAGGCGCCGGCCGCAGGCGGCACTGGGGTTCAATACTTCTCGAAAGACGATGTCGCCGCCTCATTTGCCAAAGGCGGGACGCTGGTGACGCAGAGCAATTACCGCGTGATGACGGCCCATCGCACAGAAGATGGCAACGTGGAGATTCACAACAGTTACACCGACGTCTTTTATATCGTGCAGGGCAGCACCGACATCGTGACGGGTGGACGCGTGGTGGGCGTGAAGAATACGAATCCTGACGAGCCGCGCGGCGATTCCATCGAAGGCGGCCAGACGCAGCACCTGGGGCAGGGGGATTCCATAGTGATTCCCGCCGGCGTGCCGCACTGGATGAAAAACGTGCAAGGCACGTTGTTGTACTTTGTGGTGAAGGTGAAGAATCCGTAAATGGGACGTGGGCATTCGTCCCCTGAACTACTTTCGAGAAAACGAAATCCATGCGACGAATTTTTCTTCTGACATTTCTCTGCACTCTCTCTACCGCCTTTGCCGGCGCGCAGCAGGCAGCAACACGTCCTTTGACGATCTACTCGATCGATGTCGAAGGCGGGCAGGCAACGCTATTGGTCAGCCCCAGCGGACAGTCCATGCTGGTGGACACCGGTTGGCCGGAATTCGAGGGGCGCGACGCCGACCGCATTGCCGCCGCAGTCAAGAGCGCCGGCCTCAGCAAGCTCGACTACGTGGTGACTACGCATTACCACCGCGACCATGTTGGCGGAGTTCCGCAGCTTGCCGACCGGGTGAAGATCGGCACATTCGTCGACCATGGAGACAATCTCGAAAACGCGGAGCAGACGACGACCGGCTACGCCGACTATCAGAAGGTCCTTGCCAAAACCGGAGCCAAGCGGCTGACCTTAAAGCCGGGAGATCACATTCCCATTCAGGGACTCGATGTTGAAGTACTGACCGCGGCGCGCGAGCACATCCACCCGCCGGTTCCGACTGCAGGCCAGGCGAATCCATTGTGCCAGTCCGAGCCGGCCGCGCCTCCCGATCCCAGCGAAAACTCCGCGTCTTTGGGAATGGTCATCAGCTACGGCAAGTTTCGCTTTCTCGATCTGGGCGACCTGACCAAGCAGAAGGAAATTGAGCTTGTCTGCCCCAACAACCCGATCGGGAAAGTGGATGTGTTCCTGGTGAGCCATCATGGCCTCGACCAGTCGAACTCGCGCGCGCTGGTGCAAGCCGTCCATCCCCGCGTTGCCATCATGAACAACGGCGCCCACAAGGGAGGCAGTCCGGCGGCATGGCAGATCGTGCACGATTCGCCTGGCCTCGAAGATCTCTGGCAGCTTCACTACGCCGAAGATTCCGACAAGAGCCACAATAGCGCCGACAATCTGATCGCCAACCTGAGCGGTACGGACGCGGGAAACTACCTCAAGCTGGTTGCCGAGCCGGACGGATCGTTCATGGTCTGGAACTCGCGGAACAATTATCGGAAGAGCTACGCGCCGGTACAGCGCAATCCAGCCGTCTTCAGCCGGCTGCCGGCGCCGCGGGATTTCGACTACTCGCAGGCCGCGATCGAAACTATCGAACGGCAATTCCGCTCGCCCGAAGATTTTGGCTCGTGGGCGTATCCGCGTGGACTGTTCCTGTACGGCTCCTATCTGGTGTACAAGCGCACGGGAAATCATGCGTATCTCGATTTCATCAAAGGCTGGGTCGACTCACACCTGGACGCCGAAGGCCATCTCAAGCACAACATCGACAGCCTTGATTCCATGCTGGCCGGCAATCTCTTCATCGTCCTGTATCGGGAAACCAAAGACGAGCGATATCACACGGCGGCTGTACAGATGCGCGAGCGGCTCAATACTTATCCGCGAACCAAAGAGGGCGCCGTATGGCACGCAACGTCGCGGCAATGGCAGACGTGGCTGGACGGCATCTACATGTCGATGCCGCTGCTGGCGCGCTACGGACAAACCTTCAACGACAGCCAGTATGCCAACGACGAGGTCACAAAGCAGATTCTCCTGTATGCGAAGCACTTGAACGATCCCACCAGCGGTCTGATGTACCACGCTTACGACGAAAGCGGGCAGCAGCCGTGGGCAGATCCGGCGACGCACCACTCGTCGCAGTTCTGGTGCCGCGCAATCGGATGGTATGGCATGGCAATTGTCGATGTGCTCGACATCATTCCGCGCGACCATCCGCAGCGTGATCAACTGGTGGCGCTGGTGCAGCAGCTGGTGAAGGCATACGCCAAGTATCAGGATACCGAAACGGGATTGTGGTTTGAAGTTGTCGATCGCGGCGAGCTGCCCGATAACTGGCTCGAAACCTCAAGCTCTTCCATGTACACCTACACCATCTCGCGGGCGGTGGAGCGCGGATACGTGGGACGCGAGTACGAGAAATATGCTCAAAAAGGTTATCGCGGCGTCCTGGCAAGCATCACGCGCAATTCCGACGGGACGATCGAGATGCCCAACATCTGCGAAGGGACCAACGTCGGGGACCTGGCGTTTTATCTGGGCCGCGCACGGCACACCAACGACCTGCACGGACTCGGCGCCTTCATCATCATGAACGAGCAGATGCGCAATGCGCATTAACGCAGTCTCTCCCGGTGTTTCGTGATCTGAAACGGTGGTTTATTTCTTTTTACGGGCGACATAGGATAGTGACCGGTGATCTATGAGTACTCTCTCCTCAGTTGTGAATGATCCGGTCACGCGCGAAGGCAATGTTTTTCGCGGGACGAACCGGCATAAGGGACGCAAGGTCTTCATCACGCCGGAAAACAGCACGATGCAGCACTTGTGCTATGCGCGCATCCTTCTGGACAAGAGCCATTCTGAAGCCCAATTTGGGAACGGCAACCAGGAAACGGCTTTGATCTGTCTGGCGGGCGAGGCTCACGTCGAAGCCGCGGGTCAGACATTCACGCTGAGCGAACACGATTCAGCGTACATCCCGCGGGATTCCTCGATTCGAATTCGCACCGACTCCGGCGTGGATATTGCCGAGTTCGCCGCCGACGTCGCTGAAAAGTATCCCCTGCAGATTGTCCGCTACTCCGACGTGAAGGACGATAAGTCGCTGCACTTCAGCGCGGGCGGTCCTGCCACCACGCGCGACCTCAACATCCTGATCGGTAAGAACGTGCAGGCTGGGCGTCTGCTTGCCGGTCTCACGATTTCCGAACCGGGAAACTGGACAAGCTGGCCGCCGCACGAGCATGGAGCGATGCTCGAAGAGATGTACGTGTACACCCACATGCCGCCTCCCGGATTCGGTGTCCAGTTCGTTTACACCGACACGAAAGAGCCTGAGCTTGCGACGATTGTGCGCGACGGCGACGCCGTGCTGATGCCTCGCGGTTATCATCCCAACGTCGCCGCGCCGGGACATCGCATCGGCTTTCTGTGGGCAATGGCCGCGCACCGCGAGAAGGAAGACCGGCAGTTCGGAGTGGTAAACGTGCAACCCGAGTTCAGCCAGGCGGGATCCGGACTGGAAGCAAGCAGAAAATAGTCCATTGATCCTCGACAGTTTCAGGCTCGATGGCAGGACGGCGTTGGTGACCGGGGCGTCTGCCGGATTAGGGGCTGCCATGGCAGTCGCGCTGGCGGAAGCAGGAGCTGACGTTGTCTGCCATGGTAACTCCCGCTCTCCACAGGAAACGTGCAAGCAGATCGAGAAGCTGGGACGACGCGCAATCGGAGTCGAAGCAGATCTTGCCCATTCAGAAGGAGCCAAAGATCTTTTTAGCCAGGCGGAGCGATTCGCGCCGATCCACATCCTAATCAACAACGCAGGGACTATTCGCCGGGCAAAAGCGGTGGATTACTCCGACGAAGACTGGAACACCGTTCTGCAGGTAAACCTAAACTCGGTATGGAAGCTCTGCCAGGCAGCGGCGCGGGGTTTTATTGCGCGAGGCAAAGGCGGAAAGATCGTAAACATTGCCTCCGTGCTGTCGTTCCAGGGCGGAATCACCGTGCCGGCCTATGCCGCGTCGAAGGGCGCAGTCGCACAACTCACGAAGGCACTCGCCAACGAGTGGGCGGCACAGAATATCAATGTGAATGCCATCGCGCCGGGATACATGCGGACAACGAACACTGAAGCTTTGCAGCGCAACGACGAGCGGAATCGGCAGATTCTCGAGCGAATACCCGCCGCACGCTGGGGCGAACCGCGCGATATCTGCGGGGCTGCCGTGTTTCTGTCGTCAGCGGCAAGCGATTACGTTCACGGGCATATCATGCTGGTCGACGGAGGCTGGCTGGGCAGATAAACCGCATGGAACCATTCCGGGAAAAACAGATGCAGCAGCCGCCGGCGGTCCAGCAGGCCTCCTGTGCGCCTGCTCCGGGCGCGATTGAATCGGCGCTGCACACCCGGGCCGGCGGAAACTATCGCTGGTTCATCTGCGCTCTCCTTTTTTTCGCTACCACCATCAACTACATGGACCGGCAGGTTCTGGGAATACTGGCGCCTTCATTGGGAAAAAGCTTCGGGTGGAGCGAAATCCAATACGGATACCTGGTTACGGTTTTTCAATTTACCTACGCCATCGGCCTGCTCGTGATGGGCGGGATCATCGACCGCCTGGGCACGCGGCTGGGCTATGCGCTCTCCATCGCCGTCTGGAGCCTCTCAGCCATGGGACACGCGCTGGCGAATTCCATTCTTGGCTTCGGCTTTGTTCGCGCCATGCTGGGACTCGGGGAATCCGGCAACTTTCCTGCGGCCATCAAGACGGTGGCCGAGTGGTTTCCCAAAAAAGAACGCGCTCTGGCCACAGGGATTTTCAATTCCGGGACGAACATAGGCGCTGTGGTTGCGCCGCTCACAGTGCCCTGGGTGGCGCTGCATTGGGGCTGGCGCTGGGCATTCGTTTTTACCGGCTTTTTCAGCGCTACCTGGATCGTCTGCTGGCTCACTCTGTACCGGCGTCCGCAAGAGCATCCGCGGCTGTCGGCAGAGGAGCTCGCGTACATACATAGCGACCCGGCGGAGCCGGCGACGAAAGTTCCATGGGTGAGTCTGTTTCCGCACCGGCAGACGTGGGCGTTCGTTCTGGGAAAGTTCATGACCGATCCCATCTGGTGGTTTTACCTTTTCTGGCTGCCCAAGTATCTGAATGCAACCCATGGGCTCAGCCTCAGCCAACTGGGGCCGCCACTCGTCGCCATTTACGTGGCCGCGGATGTCGGCAGCGTTGCCGGAGGCTGGTTGTCGGGGAACCTCATCAAGCGGGGCTGGTCGATCAATCGCGCACGAAAGACTGCGATGTTGATCTGCGCCAGCTGTGTCCTGCCGGTGCTTTTTGTGCCGCGCGTTGGCGGACTTTGGACGGCGGTTGGAATCATCGGCTTGGCGACAGCGGCGCATCAGGGTTGGTCGTGCAACATTTTCACGTTGCCATCGGACATGTTTCCGCGCCGCGCAGTCGCGTCGCTCACGGGAATCGGAGGCTTCGGCGGCGCAGTTGGGGGAATGCTTCTTTCCTGGTTTACCGGACATAGGTTGGAGCGAACGCATAGCTACTCGGTGCTGTTTCTGATCGCCGGCTCCGCCTATTTCCTCGCGCTGCTGGTAATTCAACTGCTGGTGCCGCGGCTCGAGCCCGCGCAGGTCAAGAGTTAAGGGAATCGATTGACGACTCGCGAACAAGTCCAGAGAAAGGTCGTCGAGATCGGCATCGTGCCGGTGATTCGCGCCAGCTCGGCGAAGAAAGCTATCGCCGCTGCCGTGGCGGTGGCAGCCGGAGGCATTCCCATTGTGGAACTCACGATGACCGTTCCGGGATGCATCGATGCCATTGCCCAACTGGTTCGCGATATGGGTTCGGAGGTCCTGATTGGCGCCGGTACCGTCCTGGATGAACAGACCGCGCGGAAATGTTTTGACGCCGGCGCCGACTTCGTCGTTACTCCAGGTCTTGACATGGAAACGATTGCAGCAGCGAGAGCGGCGGACAAGCTGATTATGGCCGGCGCGCTCACGCCGACGGAAGTGATTACAGCATGGAAGGCAGGAGCCGATTTCGTGAAGGTGTTTCCCGCGAGCGCGGTGGGGGGAGCGAGCTACATCCGGGCACTCCGTGGTCCGTTGCCGCAAGTGCGGCTGGTGCCCACGGGCGGCGTCAATCTTCAGACCGCCGCGGAATTTCTCCAAGCCGGAGCGGCAGCTTTGGGAGTGGGCAGCGAGCTGATTTCCTCAGCAGCGCTGGAAAAGGCCGATATGAGCTCCATCACTTCACTCGCTCGTCAATATGTGACCGTCGTGCAGCAGGTCCGCGAGACGATGAAGCCTGCGCTGGTGTGAACAACCGGCATCAACGAAAGAAGTTTCAGCCAGTGACACACGTTTTAGAAATGGATTGATGGGCAAATACACGTTTGGTGCGTCTGCACTGCTGCTCTGCTTGCTGGGATCTGGCTTCGCCGCTCCTCACCTTCATTCCATCAAGATTGCCGTCACCAACCCGACCGGCGAAAACCGCCCAGCAGAGAACATCGTCCTCTCTGTGGCGGAGCTCAAGAGGATCGCACCCGATTTCTATGCCGGTTCGCAGATCGTGACGGCCACCGATGCCAGTACCGTCGCGGAAGACGCCATGGTTCTTCATGCGACGGAGCTGCCGTCGCAAATCGACGATCTGGACGGCGACTTCAAGCCTGACGAGCTCGCGTTTCAGATTGACCTGAAGCCGCACGAGACCCGAATTGTCACCATCACTTGGGGCATGCCGGACCGGATTTTCCGCCTGCGCGGCGATTACGAGCCGCAAACCGACGCCGTCTTCACCAAGAAAATCGACGGCATGGGATGGGAGTCGAAGAAAGATTCATTCCGCCTCTATTTTGATAAACGCAACGCCATCGACCTGTATGGAAAACCACGGCCAACGCTACAGCTCAAGCGGTATGCGACCCCGGGCTACGTCTATCACAACTACTCGCCCGACGGTCGCGACATCTATCTCGTCGCTGACGCGCTGGGTATCGGCGCTCCCGGCGGTTGGGTAGGAGGGCAGGCGCAACACATCTCCGACGTCGATAGTCGCACCTGGCGCATCATCTCCACCGGCCCGGTTCGCGCGATCGTAGAGTTCGACTATCAAGGCTGGAAGATCGGCGGTCGCAGCGTGAACCTGCGGGTGCGCGCTACCCAATGGGCGGGCGAGCGCGGCTTCATGCAGACCGCAACGTCGGCAGATGCGGGCGACCTGCTGCTTGCCACGGGTCTGACACAGCAGCAGGGAATTCCCGAATTGCGCTCCAGCGCCGGTGACGATCCTGCATGGCTGGCGATGTGGGGAGAACAAGCGGTAGAAGGCGGCAATAAAGCTACATCGCCGATTTTGCACGGTACCAATCTGGGACTCGCGATCGTGATGGCGCCGGGCAGCGGAGCCACGCAAACCCAGGACAGCAAGGACTATCTGTTCACGTTTCCGCTGAAGAACGGCACTGCCACCTGGTACTCCCTGGCTGCCTGGGACCAGGAAGGCACTAACGATCCGGTTCCCGTTCCGGGAGCGCGCGATCCCCGGGAATACGTTGCTCGCGTGTCGGGACTGGACAATATCACCGCCCAGGATCAGCTTGTCTCTTACGTCAAGGATGTGGCTGCGCGGATGAAGGCCCCCGCGACAGTGAAGATATTGTCGGGCGCAGAAGAAGTGCAGCCCGCTCCCGCCGATGCGCTGCACCCCATTGGCTCGCGCAGCTATAAGCAGGCAATCGATCTGCTTAAACAAGAGATTGATCGTACCGCGACAAAATGGGAGCCGATGCTTTCGAGCACAGTGACAACGCACGAAGGCGCGGGCTTCTTCACTGATGGAGACAATCAGAGCGGCGAGTGGAAGACGCAAAAAGGGTTCTTCTGGACCGGCGGATTCTGGTGCGCTGAGCTGTGGAAGATGTATGCCGGCACTCACGACGAGAAATATCGCCGCTGGGCAGAGCTCTGGACCTCACGGTTGGTTGGTTCCGAAACGGAACAAAACCACGATACCGGCTTCCTTTACTTCTACTCTTCCGTCCCCGGATTTGAGCTCACGCACGACTCCAGTCTGAAGCAAAGCGCGTTACGCGGCGCCGATCATCTGCTCGACTTATACAACCCGGTCACGAACCTCATTCCGGCGTGGGGTAAGAACGGGGACGATTCCATCATCGACACCATGATGAATCTCCAGCTTCTGTGGTGGGCGAGCCGTGAGACGGGCGACTCAAAGTATCGAGATGCCGCCACCAAGCATGCGCTGCGATCCGCCGAGTGGCTGGTGCGCAGCGACGGCTCCGCGATCCAATCCATGCACTACAATCCCGGCGACAATCGCCAGGAATTCAACCTGCACGGCGGTAACGCCAACAACGAGAAATTTGTCTTCGCTAATAATGCTCGTCCCGGCGAACGCGTCTTCTATCACACGCACCAGGGATACTCGTGGGAGACGAGTTGGTCGCGCGGAACGGCATGGGCGCTGTACGGCTTCAGCATAGCCGCTCGCGAGACCCACGATCCGCGGTTGCTGGCGACAGCGCAAAAGGTTGCAGATTACTTCATCTCCGATCTTCCCGACGATGGCGTGCCCTGGTACGACTTCTACGACGAGGGCGTGATCTATCGCAATCGTGATAGCTCGGCTGCGGCGATCGCTGCCGCCGGTTTTCTGCAACTCGCCGCACTCGTGCAAGACCCGCAAAAAGCGCAGACCTACCGCACGCAAGCTGAGAAGATTATTCATTCCCTTATCGACCGCTATCTCACGCCGACGTTTCAGGGGGACAGTTCGCCTCCGGGCATTCTTCGGCACGGCAGCGGTACGCGTCCTCAGGACGGAATGCTGATCTACGGACAGTATTACCTGCTGGAGACCTTGATGAGATTGGACGCGGTTCGGTAGGCATGATTTCCTTTTTCACAATTTCCCTCATCTCAGCCGCGCTGCTCGCGCAATCGCCAAGCCGCCCGCCGTCGGGGGGGTCACAGGCGCCGCCGCACACGCTACTGTTGGACGGGAAGGTCTTGGCGCACGAGCGCGACGTCGCACTCGCGCATCCAGACCAGCCGGACGATATCGTGCGCGCTGCACGTGCTGCGGCCGATAAGGCGATGAAAGAAGGGCCGTTTTCCGTCACGCAAAAGAGCGTGACTCCGCCGAGCGGCGACAAGCACGACTATATGAGTCAGGCGCCGTACTTCTGGCCAAATCCCGGAACGCCTGACCATCTGCCATATATCCGTCGCGATGGGGAGCGCAACCCTGAGATCAGCCGCATCTCCGATCACGAGCAGATCAGCAAGATGTCGAGCGTGGTGCGGGCACTCGCACTCGGCTATTACCTGACCGGCAACGCGCAGTATGCCAAGCGTGCGGCTTTGCTGCTGAGGACGTGGTTCCTTGATCCAGCCACAAGAATGAATCCCAATTTGGAATACGCGCAGGGAATTCCGGGCGTGAACACAGGGCGGGGAATTGGGATCATCGAGAGCCGGTTCTTGATGAGTGCGGTCGATGGTGTCGAGCTCCTCGAAGACTCAAAGAACTGGAGTCGGGCAGATACGGCCAACTTGCAAAAATGGTTTTCGGAATTTCTGAATTGGCTGCAGAACAGCACTCACGGCAAAGACGAATCCGCCAGCAGGAACAATCATGGCAGCTTTTATGACTGTCAGGTGGTCGACTTCGCCTTGTTTGTGGGTAAACGCGACCTCGCAGCGGAGATAGCCAAGAACGCCAAGCAAAAACGAATCGCTCTGCAGATTGAGCCTGATGGCGAGCAGCCACTGGAGCTGGCGCGCACGAAATCATTCAGCTACAGCGCATTCAATCTCGAGGCGCTCACCGAGTTGGCGACTCTTTCGCAACACCTCGACGTCGATCTGTGGCATTTCCAAACCAACGATGGTCGAAGTATCCGCCGTGTACTGGATTATCTGTTGCCCTATGCCTTGGGTGAGAAGCAATGGACGCGGAAGCAGATCGAGCCAATTAAAGGCGGGGATCTGGCAATTCCGCTGCTCGAAGCGGGCGCTGCTTATAAGAATGAGGAGTACATCGCGGACGCGAAGCGACTAAGCTCGCAAAGCAAGGATGTTGCCGTGCTGCTGTTGGAGAAGAAAGATGCCGGTCAATGAAACAGATGAAGTGCGGTCGGGTGACACGCGTCCCGGCAGGAAGGCGTGAACGAGACGATCCATCATGAAACTGTTGAGCTTCAAAAAGAACGGATACAGCGGCCCGGGTATCCTGCGGGATTCCGGAGTATTTCCTCTGCGGCAATTGGGGTTCGATGACTCGGTTTCGTTTATTGCCGCCGGACCGCAGGAGCGGCAACGTGTCGAGAAGCTCGTGATCAGCGCTTCGCCGCGCGAGCTTCTTCCGCTGGAGACAGTAAAGCTCACCGCACCGATTCCTCGACCTTCGAAGCTGCTGTGTATTGGACTAAATTATCGCGACCATGCCATCGAATCCAAAATGGAACTACCTTCGGTTCCTACTGTGTTTGCGAAGTATACGAACGCAGTTATCGGCCCGGGAGAGCCGATTGTGCTTCCGTCAACTACACAGAAGCCGGACTACGAAGCTGAGTTCGCCGTTGTGATCGGCAAGCGTGCGAAACGCGTTTCCCGCGACAACTGGCGTGACTGCGTCTTTGGCTACACCATCGTGAACGATGTAAGCGCGCGCGACGTTCAGCTGGCAACGTCGCAATGGACCCTGGGCAAGAGTTTCGACACCTTCGCTCCCATCGGTCCGCACATAGTTACTGTCGACGAGGTGCCCGATCCTCATACACTGGATATCAGTCTGAGCATCGCCGGCGAGACGCTGCAGCATTCCAACACGCGTGAGCTGATCTTCGGCGTGCCGCAGTTGATCGAGTACATTTCCACGTTTCTCACTCTCGAACCCGGTGACATCGTCAGCACCGGCACTCCTGCGGGAGTTGGATTAGGACGCACGCCGCCACGCTGGCTGCGCGCCGGCGAGGAAGTGGTGATCGAAATTGAAAAGATCGGGATTCTGCGCAATCCAGTAGTAGCCGAGCAGGGAAATCGTGAGCAGCACCCGCCACAACAGTGACGGGTGCCTTTCGGAATGTCGAAGGACCTCATCTCGCGTCGCCGCTTTTGTTATTCGGCACTCGCCGGACTCACGACGGTCAGCGCCGGCCGGCTTCCGCTGGTCGGGACTCAGAGTTTGTCGGCACGGGCTGGGGCTCCGCTTCACTCAATCGAACTTGCAGCCTTCGAGCACAAACGCGTCCTCGCTGCAGCGAATCGCTACCTGGGGGAGCGGCCGATCACGCTCACGGGATCCTCAAGTCCGCGCAGCGCGGGAGGGAAGCACGACTATTTTTCTGAAGGCGATTACTGGTGGCCCGATCCAAAAAATCCCACTGGTCCTTATATTCAGCGCGACGGGCTCTCAAACCCCGACAACTTTACGGCGCATCGCCACGCGTTAATTCGTCTTGGAGTGCAGGTGCCGGCGCTCACTGCTGCCTGGGTCCTCACGCGCGATGGCCGATACGCCCACCACGCGGCTGAGCATTTACGCGCCTGGTTCATTCGCCCGGAGACGATGATGAATCCCAACCTGCAATACGCGCAGGCCATTCATGGGCGGACCACGGGCCGCGGAACCGGGATTATCGATACCATTCATCTGGTCGAAGTCGTGCGTTCTATTCCGCATCTGGCGGAATCAAAGGCGCTCAACCATTCCGAACAAGAGTCGTTGAAGCATTGGTTCTCCGATTATGTCGAGTGGCTGGCAACTTCAAAGAATGGTCAGGAAGAACGAGACGCCAAGAACAATCACGGCACCTGGTGGGTAGCTCAGGTGGCGGAGTTTGCCAGCTTCGTCGGCGATACCAGGCAAATGGACTTCTGCCGCGACCGATACAAAACCGTATTGATTCCGCACCAGGTAGCTGCGGACGGAACTCTTCCCGAAGAACTCCGCCGAACCAAGCCTTACAACTACTGTCTGTTTAACCTTGCGGGACTGACCACGATCTGTCAGGTCCTCTCAACCAAGGAAGACAACCTCTTTGCATTCGCGTTGCCGGACGGCAGAGGCTTGGCCAAAGCAATTGCATTCATGTTTCCTTTCCTGAAAAGCAAAACCAGCTGGCCATACGCGCACGACGTCGAGTACTACCAGTACTGGCCCATCCGCCAGCCAACGTGGCTATTCGCAGGCGTGGGGCTTGAACAGCCCGAATATGTAAGCTTTTGGAAGACTCTGCCGGATGAGCCTGAGGTCGAGGAGATTGTCCGCAACAATCCCATTCGGCAACCTATTTTGTGGTTGGATCGGAAAACAAGCGTATGAGCTTTGCATTTAATCGCTGTTGAATTCTTAACAGCTTGAACTTGTGCAAGACAGCCGCTGGAATCCTGTCCAAAGATGACGTAGACGCCACGGCCCAGGAATTTGTTCTGCCGTGTGCAGAGTACTTATGAGCTCCAGCCTCGGTAAATCCGTGCAATTTTCGCGAGAAGAGTAATACTGGGAAAGGCGGCCATAGAGTTGTCAGATCGAGTTGTTAGGCCGGCCGATGGGCGGCAGCTCGAAGCGTTTGTGCTGCTTGCATCGAGAATAACTGCGGCTGGGCGAGTGTGCGTGGGTATTTGCTCGTAACCCATTACTCCCAGCGAATCTGCCCAAAGAGTTTCCGGAGGCGGGAGCCTTTATTTCGATTCAACATTTCTACGAAGCTGATCCGTCCTTCGAGATGCGCGCGGAAATTGATATGCCTCTCTCTATTCTGCGACGAAGGACCATAGCGGACGCAGTTGGTCAGGGTTGCCTTGAGGCGGTCGAAAGTGTGACGTAGAACATTGGGATGTTGGTTTACGACCACACCTGCCAGCCGCTGTCGGACACCTTGTCGCATGATCCGCGTCTTGTGGTGGTTTACTGAAAAGCCTTCCTCCAGGGCGATGGCAGCTACATGGATTGAGAACCGCTCCACACTTTTTTCGAAACTCTTACTGCCGGAGAAGGCAAGATCGTCCGCATAGCGTGTATAGACCGCACCTGCACTGCGAGCGAGGCCTGCCAATCGGCAATCAAGACGATAGCAGCACAAGTTAGCGATGGCCGGAGATGTTGGAGCACCTTGGGGAAGATGAGGTCGGGCGTAAAGGCTGCGTGTTTCCCAAAATTGGACTGGGCCGCCGCCTGGCTTGACGTTGTGCCATATGTCGCGCGGGGTTGCGTTAGTGCATATACCCGCAAGCATCGCCGCAACCGTCTCGGGATATCCCATAGTTCGGAAGAATGCTTCGATGCGTGCAGCGCGAAAGCTGGGAAAGAAGTTTCGCAGATCGATGCGTAAGACGATGCGCTTTCCCGCGTGTGGGGCCGCAAATGTTTTGATGGAGCGCCCAGTCACGAAACCGTGCGTAGCGGGGTGCGCTGGGATGCCGTTGAGAATTCCGGTGAGGATTCGCTGCTGCAGTCTTTTCAGCGACTGCTTCGGAGCTTCGATCAGTCGGACGTCTCCCGAATCCTTCAACAAAACGCGGTAGTGATAGTGTCGCAGCTTGTTGTGATCGCTCTTGCAGCTCAACGCTTTGAGATCAGCGAACCATTCGACATAATTCTCATCGGTTCCCAGCCAATCCGCCAGTGCGCTGACCGACTCAATCGACGGGACGCGCCAGCCTTTGGCGGCCGCCATCGGCAACATACGTTGACTTTGCGTGAGCCAGTGCGCAATACCAATGTGAGAAGGAATTCTCTGACAAATGCGACGAAAGCGCTTGTCGCCCCGTAGAAAATCGACTGCGTCGCTCCGGCGCGGACGGACGCGTCCGGCGAATGTTTCCACATAACGCTGTGCCAGTGGTCGCAGCCAACGCCAATCGCGTCCCAGCATTCGCGCACTGCGGGCGACTATCCCATCGACTGTTGGATCGCCGGCGACGAAGGCGCTCGCTAGCGCCTCAAACAGGCAAACGTTTGGCCGCATATCGACGATGGTAGAGAGATTTCACGAAAGCGAAGGGAAGGTTCTGAGGCGCCATGAAAAGCCGATGCGGAGCGCTCAACCAGTCTGACTCTGCGTGAGCAGGTCTGCCTTTTAGGCAGGGTCGCTCATGCGACGAAATCCCAGTCATTCTCCATTCCCTGGGGTATCCCCAGGGAGACCCAAATTGGGCCTAAGCCCAACCCGAGCCAACTTGAAACGCTCCGCCGCGACATAATATCAGCCGCCGTCGTGTGGGAACCTTTGTGCAGTTAGCTTACTGTTGCGGCCGGGCGAGTGTCAGCGTCAGTAGAGTGCCGCGTTTGTCCTTTGATATTGGGACCGCTCAGGATATTATCAGCCCAATCTTCTGGGAGAGAACCAATATGGGAGCATCAACGCAGGTGGCGCCGGCACAGCCGTCGCAGAAAAAATGGATGAAGTGGACTGGCCGCGGGCTGAGCCTCGTCCCGGTATTGTTCATGTCGATGGGATTTGTCTCGGCCTTTCTGCAGCCCAAAGCCATGCTCGACGGCATGGCGCATTTCGGCTACACGGCAGACCGTTTGCCGATTGTTTTCACTCTGGAAGCGATCGCCGTGGTGCTCTTTCTTATCCCGCAGACGGCAATATTCGGCGCCGTCTTCATGACCGCCTACTTCGGCGGCGCGGTGGCCACCCACGTTCGCATCCATGATCCCGGCTGGCCGTTGGCTGTAATTGGCGGTATTTGCGCCTGGATTGGTTTGTATCTACGCGAGGAGCGCCTGCGCGAACTGGTGCCGTTCCGCCGTAGGCGCTAGCACATTCGCTTACATCATTCCGGCATCGACGATCATGGTCTGACCGGTCACTTGGCTCATGCTGGTGATCAGGCTCACGGCGACCTCGGCAACATCGTCCGGCGTTAAGACTTTGTGGAGTGCGGTCTGTTTGATCCATGTGTCGCGGAATTCTTCCATACCCGGGATTCCTTCGATCCAGCGGGTTTCGATCAGGCCCGGCGCGACGGCGTTCACAGTGATCTCCGGTCCCAAAGCCTTCGCCAGAGAGCGCGTGAGCGAAAGCACCGCTGCTTTCGACGCGCAGTATGCAATCGAGCTGCCCCGGCCGGTGAACGCCGCAATCGACGATACGTTGACGATGCGTCCGAAGCCCTGCGACTTCATCATCGGCGCGGCCGCGCGCGAGCAGTAGAACGTTCCATTCACGTTGACCGCGAAGGTCCGATTCCAATCCTGCTGGCTAAGCGCGTTGAGGTCGGCGAGGTTGGTGAAGCGGGTGAACGCAGCATTGTTCACCAGGATCTCAATCGGCCCGAGCTGCCGGCGCACGGTTTCTATCATCCGCTGAACTTGAGATTCGTCGGCCACGTCGGCCTGTACGATTCTGGATTGAACTCCGCAATCCGTCACGTCTTTTGCGGTTTGTTTGGCTTCCGATTCCGACTTCGAGTAATTCACCGCAACAGCCGCTCCCAGCTTTGCCAGCTGCAAAGCGACGGCGCGTCCAACGCCGGTGCCGCCTCCTGTGACCAGGGCGACCTTGCCTTTGATATCCATGAAAGACAGGTTACAGGGGATAGGTTACAGGGGACAGGGAGCACAGAGCACAGAGCACAGCCAGAAGAATCTTCCTCGCAGTCGCGAGCCTGCTTCATCTCGTGACCCGCGCAGACTGATCGGCCTTCAGGCACAAACTCGCCTGAAGGTCCAACCAGAATGAATTATGAGATCGATTTAGAACTTTGCGGATTAGTGTGTTGCGGAAGGGACTTGCAGGAGAGAAAAGTTACCGTGCCCAAAGCAGGACGCAGCAGCCTAACACCCATCCCCAGAAGGCGACCGTGTGGACGCCCATCCGAAACCAGAGATTATCTAAAAGCTCGTTGTTCTCAAACATCTGAATTGCTCCAAATTGGGGGTTGTTCGAACAGGCGCAGGAATCCCGTGCCCGTATGTATTAGGCCGGATTGGAGCTGGTTTCAAAAGCGGAAAATCGTGCTGGGAGTCACTTAAGTAACGAAGGGAGCAGGCGCGGTAGCAAGGGATGAGCAGTGGGCGGGAAGCAATTAGCAATAGGCGATAAGCGATAGGCAATAGGCGATAAGCGATAGGCCAATCAGAATGTCATCCTCAGGCCCAATTTTGGCCGAAGGATCTCGGATGATGTGAGCGACTGCTTTGGCCGTTGAATCTCTCTGAAGATCGGCGTCGTGTGTTGGTGAAGTGTTGCAAGCGGCATTCAAGTCACTCGCATTCCCCGAGATCCTTCCTCCTCGCTTCCGGCGCTGCGCTTGGGCGCTCGTCGTCAGGATGACAGTGACGTGGAAGGGAGCACGCCCGGCTTGATCCCGCGGTACTGCCCTTGCAGCCTATTGCCTATCGCCTATTGCCTATCGCCTATTGCCTCTCCGCTACTGCTTCTGCGCTGTCCCGCTGAGCTGTTCCATCTGCTTGAGTTTTTCGCGGACCGTGTCGGCGTTGGAAGCGTTGGGTGCGAGTGCGAGATAGGCCCGGGCTTGCTCGGCGGCGCCGGCAAAGTCCTGCTTGCGCGCGAGAATGTCTCCAAGATAGAGCGCTGCGATCGGACGTCGATGCGAGGTGTCTAACGTGAGGAACTTGCGCATGTTTTTCTCCGCGTCGTCCATGTTGCCGAGGTTGTAGTGCGCGACACCACTATAGAAGTACGATTCGGGATACGCCTGAGGAGCCAGCCGAGTTAATTCATCGGTGAAGTGAAGCGTCTCTTTCCAGTTTTTCTGTTCGGCTGACATCACTGCCAGTCCCAAATAGGGTTTGGCATACTGCGGATCGGCTGCGATCGCCTGGTTAAAGTCCTTGGTCGCTTCGTCGAGCTGCTTGTTGCTCTGGTGGACCATTCCCAGCAGCGCCCACGCCGCGGCAAACTTCGGATACTCCTGCACCGCTTTGTTCAGTTCCTTTTCGGCACCCTTGAGATCATCTTTCTCGACGGCCTTCTCCGCCTTGTCAAATGCGTGACGCGCACCGCCAGGCGCCTGCATCGAGGTGAGGCTGATGGTGCTGCCGCTTCCGCCACCGAGCGGCTGGAGGACGATTGTGTCCATGCGAATCTCGCCGAAGCTGCCGTCGACGCGAATCATTACATTGCTCGACTGGAAGCCGGGAAGCAGGCCGCGCAGCTCGCATCCGAGAAGGTCGCGAGGATTCACTCCGCCCAAGCCACCCACGTTGCCAGGACTGGTGCGCGGACCTGTCCCAAACGGACCGCCGGCATTGGTTTCCGAAACGTCCTGAAGCTCGTAGTTCTGCCCGAGCTGAATCTGATAGCGTCCCTTGGAGTCGGTGTAGCCCTCTTTGTGGGAGTTCCCGCCGCAGACGCGCTCGATCGCAACCGGCTCGGGCGGAGCACCGCCCTGGGCCATCACCACGCTTCCAGAGATGTAGAGAATCTGCCGTTCATTCTGGATATTGGGCATGTTGGTGCCGGGCTGCGGCGTGGTCGGAGTAACGCTCGGAGTGGTTCGCGCGCCGGTGCTGCCACCCGTGGAACCGGCTCCGCCGGTGCTGCCACGTTGCGCAACCGACGGCAGGCAGACTGCAAGACTAAGAAGAAAAGCAAATAGGCGGGTGCTAGACATGATCGAACTCCTCAAACGGCAAATAGCAGACGATCCCAGCGCCGTGGGCTATGTTACGCCTTTTTTCCTTGATTCCACCACAGGCCAGAGCTTCTTAGGGACAAGCTGTCAGAGGAACATAGGCGAAAGGTGAGCACCTGGATGTGATGTTGAGGGTAGAGTCGCTGGTTTTCCGCGTTGCCGGAACCGCTGCCGAGACCACACTTGCGACGGCCGGCCACAACCATACGAAACCATCGGCCCGTCCGTCTCCGTCCGTTATAGTGGATTTGAGAAATATGTTCTCCGACACGAGTCCAGAAGCTGCTCAGGTCCAAAACGAAATCTTTCGCCGTATGACTCCGGAGCAGCGCGTTCATCTCGCCCTGGAGATGAGCGAATCGATGCGCAAGATAGCGCGTGCAGGACTACGCAGCCGACGACCGGATTTGACCGAGGCAGAGTTATCACGTGAGCTGTTGGGAATCATGTACGGCTTCGTGCCGCCGGCGGCGTGACCCTCGAAGCAATGCTCTCGCGAGTTGCCCGTGCGCTCCATACCGCGCAGGTTCCTTATATGCTCACCGGTTCTGTGGCCAGTTCGGCTCACGGAAAACCTCGATCGACGCGCGACATCGACATCGTCATCGCGCCGACTTCCGAACAATTGCACGATTTAATCCGGCAATTTCCAAACTCGGAATATTACGCAGATGAACAGCAGGCATTCCAGGCACTCGCGAGCAGAAGCCAGTTCAATGTGATTGACATTGCGACTGGATGGAAAGTGGACTTCATCATCGCGAAGGCTTCCGAATATGCGCGTAGCGCAATGTCGCGGCGAAAGCAGCTGGAGATAGAAGGCAACGTGATGTGGGTCGTCTCCGCCGAGGACATCATACTTTCCAAAATGGAATGGGCGAAGCGAAGCGGCGGTTCAGATCGGCAAATCGTGGATGCAGCAGACGTGGTGCGCAGCCAGGGAACCACGTTGGACAAGGCATACATTGAACACTGGGCGAAGCAGCTCGGCTTGCAGCAAGAATGGCGCCAAGTCCTGGAAACGTCTAAGTAGCACGGCAGATTTGCGGGGAATGGCGCGTCCTACGTTGGGCTAGTCAGTGCAGAAGCCCAAAGACTCCAACTCCATTGGTGGTGCCGACAAAGACCTTTCCGTTCGCTATTGTCGGAACGATGAACTTGTTGCCAGTGCCGAAATGGTCTCGCCCATTGGCTGCCTGATTGCTGTTGTACAGCTCCCTGGCAAGGTTGCTTGCGTCATAGGCATGTAAGACCGCCGGGTCAGTATTCTCCGCAGCCCAGACAACGCCACTCGAGCTTCCATTCGCAGAGACACTGGGAGTTGTGCCGGGATAGCCAAATGTGTTGCCGCTTTGAGACGCGGCAGTCGCGCTCAGCTTCGCGCTGGAAATAGAGAATGCTTTGAGATTGTCGCTAACCCCACCGTAATAAATCGCATTGTTAAAGTAAGCCGGCATTCCAAATTCGCCGCCAATCGCAGAGCTTAGTTGTTGATAGATATTGTTCGAGCCCGAATTGAACTTGCCCATATTGTCGCGATCGACGACGTAAATGTTGCCGTCTTTGCCCGCACCTACAGCAAGGTGGCGAATCTTTCCTGAGGAATCCGTGAGATCGGGAAGCAGCATGGCTCCGCCGGATCCGAGGTCAGTATCAGCGTTCGATTCACTTGCCGTGTTGAACATTGCAAAATAGTCCGACACCGAAAGGCGATTGCTGCTCGTGGAGATCTTCAGGAACGCGTTACCGAAATCGCCTTGTGCAGGAAATCCTGCCGAGTTGAGCGTCGGGTCAAAGGTACCGTTGCCGGCAAGCTGATAGATGTTTCCGCTCGAATCCGCCGGCGGCGCTGCGCCGCTGTTCCAGAACGAAGCTTCGTTGCCGTTCGGGACAATATTGAGAACGCTGAGCTGCGCCAGAGTCTTTTGGTCGTAGCTGATGATCCAGCCGGTGTAAGGACGGATATCGCAGTGCGATGACCAGCTTGTGTAGACGACTCCATTCAGCAGGAGCAGTCCCGGACGCTCCTTATATGCTCCGGCATCGAAGACAACCGATCCGTTGTTGCTGTTGTCGCCTGAACCAGGAAACGTGGCGTGAACGTCCTGCGGACCCGAAAACTCCTCGGCTCCAGTCGCCAGATTGAGCGCATGCAACCGCTGGAAGTAAGTTCCGCCGCCATTCTTGCTCATGGCCACTGCATAGATCGTGCCGTTCGGTCCCGCGTTGCGATCGATCACAGGAGTTGCTGTTATGCCAATTTCCGGCGAAACCTGCGTACATCCAAAGCGGGCCTCGGAGGTTGTTTCTCCCGGCTTGAGCAGCGAAACCTGCCATATCTTCGCGCCACTATCGGCATCGAAGGCGTAAATCGTATCGTGCTCAGTGGCCACTACGAGCACGTTGTGGATTCCGTTATTGGGAATCGCGATGTTCGAGGCATAGAGTGGTTGAGCGTCCACTTTGCCGTCCACTGGAATCACGAACAGCAGTCCAAAATTGGCGGCAGTTACATTGGTTGGCGTAAGGGTCGTCTCGCTCAGGTTCTGCCCGGTGCGTGCGTTGTCGTTGTGGTACGTGAGCACGTCGGTTCCGGAAGGAGGAAGAGCCGTCACGGTCAGCGTGGTCGCGCCTGAAATTCCTGCTGAAGTTGCCTGAATGCTCGTGCTGCCCGGTGCGACACCTGATGCCAGTCCGCGGGCTGTAATCGTAGCTGTGGCAGGCACCGAAGACGACCAGACAACGCTGCCGGTGGCATCTTTCGTTGTGTTATCGCTGAATGTGCTCGTAGCGGTGAACTGTTGGGTGTTCCCGGTGGCGATGGAGAGGTTCGCCGGAGTAACGGCGATCGAGACCAGCGTGGGCGCGGGAGGAAGCTGGCCGGGTGGCGGAGCTGTGCGGCTCCCGCCACATCCCGCGAGAACCAACGCCAACGCCGCCAATTGAGGTCGTCTCATTCGCAACATCACGATCATACTTATCTGCCAGCGCGATGGTAGCTCGTGATAGGAATCTGGGGGAAGGAATGGCGCGCCCTGAGAGATTCGAACTCCCGACCTTCTGATTCGTAGTCAGACGCTCTATCCAACTGAGCTAAGGGCGCGGCTGCGCTTTGCAAATCCAGGAAGGAGCGCGGCGATACAACTTCGCTGTCTTTCCGTGAGAAGAAAATTATAGCAGGAGCGCTCTCCCGAACCGGCATTGCCTCGAGAAAGTGGCCGACTCCACCTGCATCTGCATTCAGCTGCTTTCATTGCTTGCTGCGGATTAGCCGCCGGCGTTACATCCGTCTGCCTCCCGTAGTCCTTCTAACCAAATAAGGCACTGTGTCGCCGGCATTCATACTGTAAGGAGAAAAAATGGCATTTCCTAAAGTGGTAGTTGTCACCGGAGCCTCGGCTGGTCTTGGCCGGGCGGTAGCGCGTCTGTTCGGTAAGAAAGGCGCGAGCGTTGCCCTCATCGCTCGAGGCAAAGACGGACTTGAAGCAGCAAAGCGCGAGATTGAGAGTTATGGAAGTCGCGCGCTGGTTTTGCCGACTGACGTAGCCGACGCCGAAGCTGTGGAACGGGCGGCTGAGCGGACCGAAGCTGAGCTCGGGCCGATCGACGTTTGGGTCAACGTCGCGATGGTCTCGGTCTTCTCTCCATTCGTTGAGATGACTGCTGAGGAGTTCAAGCGAGTTACAGACGTGACGTATCTGGGGTACGTCTATGGGACGATGTCGG
>JAFAUE010000137.1 GCA_019243475.1 Acidobacteriota bacterium
TGGTGGACCTGGTTGGGATCGAAGCATTGCTGATTTCATTGGCAAACCAACACCCGGGCGAGGGCGCCCGGTCTCCACGTTTCCCGTCGGGCCGACATATTCTTAAGATGGAAGATTGGTGGACCTGGTCGGGATCGAACCGACGACCTCTTCCATGCCATGGAAGCGCGCTCCCAGCTGCGCCACAGGCCCACTCCGAGGAAGGCTATGTTCTATTCTCCCCTGCCACACCGTTTATGGTCAATGATGGGGGATTGCGGCGACTGTGGTGCGACGACCGGAGTATCCTTGAAGTGATGAAGTTGTATTCCCCCGCGATCGTCATCCTCGCGTGTTCCCTCTTTGGCGTTGGTCAAACGCAGCCTGAGATTCGAGCCACCGGCGGCACCGCAACAGCGGTTACTACCACCTCAGATGCCGGCGCGCTGGTTTCCCGAATTGAAACAGAGACCACCGGCCTGAGCGCCGATCTGAGCAAGTTGCGGATCGACAAGTGGAAGGCAGACTCTGGCGCCAAGCAGCAGGCCGGCGAAAATGCGGCATCGATCCAGCGCAACGTGCATGCCGCGCTTCCAGAGTTGGTGGCCGGAGTGCGCTCTGCGCCCCAAAGTCTTGGCGCCAACTTCAAGCTGTATCGCAATCTGAACGCTTTGTACGACGTAGTTTCGAGCCTGGCGGAATCTGCGGGAGCCTTTGGCAAGCGGGAGGAATATGAAAGCATCGCCCCGCATGTCGCCGCGCTTGACGACATTCGACGCAGTTATGCCGATGCTTTGCAGCAGATGGCCGCCAATGCCGACAATCGGATCAGCCAGGCACAGCGCGCTCAGGCCGCCGTACAGCAGGCACCGGCACCGAAGAAGATTATTGTCGACGACAACGCTCCGAGCCCGGCGCCAAAAAAGAAGAAGACCCGTAAAAGCACTGCAAGTAGCTCATCCGCAGGCACTTCCACTCCGCAGTAACGCCATCGAGCTACAAAATGCGCGGGCGCAGCGGCAGGGAAGGTTCTTTTCCTGCGGCCAGCACCTGACCTCTTCCGTCTCTACTATGGGAGCTTTTCCAGCATCCATGTAAACGAAGGTAACCTGCGGGAACCTTGCGCAGGGAACCGGGGTCTATCGTTGTGAGGGACGTTTGTCTATCGCCGCAACGGGAGACCTGCTAATTTATGCGTAACGCCGTGAGAAGCATGGCGGGAGTTAGCACGTTGGCAAATCTGGCAAGCGCGATCTCAGCTCGGGCCGAAGAGGCATCGATTATCGCTGAGCTGAAAGCGGGCTCCGAAGACGCTTACGCGTGGCTGATCGCGCACTATCACCAGCCGGTGTACGGACTCGTTTACCGCATCCTGAACGATCCTGCCGATGCAGCGGACACGACCCAGGAAGTGTTCCTCAAAGTTTTCAGAGGTATGAAGCGCTTTCATGGTGAAGCCAGCCTCAAGACCTGGATCTACCGCATAGCGATTCACGAAGCCTCGAATCAGCGCCGCTGGTGGTTCCGCCACAAGCGCCGCGAGACGACGATGGAATCGCAATCGCCGGATGCTGAAGGCCAAAGTCTCGCACTCAAAGACACGCTGGTTGACGAGCACGATTCGCCGTTTGAGTGTGCGGCACATGAAGAGATTCGCGGCAAAGTCGAAGAAGAACTGTCGCGCGTGCAGGAGCCGTACCGTACGGCGGTGATTCTCCGCGATATCGAAGGTTTGTCCTACGAGGAGATTGCCGACATCCTGCAAATCTCGCTGGGCACGGTGAAGTCGAGACTGATGCGGGGACGATTCGCGTTGAAGCAACGGCTGGAGGCATACGCGAAGGAGGTAGGGCGCGATCTCGGACTCAACGTCGCGCCGGTACCGTCATTGGAGGTGGGAAGCGACTAATGGACTGCAAACAAGCCAAGTCGATGTTTTCTTCCTATTTGGATGGAGCCATGAACGGCCAGGAGATGCGGTCGATCGCCGCGCACCTGGAAAAGTGCGGCATGTGCCAGTCCGGCTATTTATCTTTGCAGCGCACGCAGGGGCTGCTGTCTTCGCTGGGAACGCGCAAGGCGCCGGCCGACCTGCAACTGCGGCTGCGTGTTGCCATTCAGGCGGAAAAGGCGCGCAGCGCCTCGCGCACTCTTCAGAATCTGGGTCTGCGAATCGAACATGCGATCAACAGCTTTATGCTGCCGGCTACTGCCGGGCTGGTGACGGCTGTGATTATGTTCGGAGTTCTGATCGGTTGCTTCGCGCGTCCCGTTGTGGGAAACGACGTTCCTACGGCTCTTTACACGCCGCCGCGCCTGGCGGCAGGACCCTATGCCATTCAAGGCCTTGATGGTCCGGTGCTCATCGAGGCCAGCGTGGACGCAAACGGACGAGTGCTCGATTATCGAATCCTGTCAGGCCACGATTCCGATTCACTACGGATGAAGATCGACAATGCACTGATCTTCACTACGTTTGAGCCGGCTCGCGCTTTTGGCGAGCCCGCCAGCGGCCATGTAGTGCTGGCATTCGCTACCGTGAATGTGAAGGGATAAGCACCAAATCGAAATTGTTGCTGCGCTAGTCCTGCCGCAACGCCAGCATTGGATCGACGTGTGAGGCTCGCAAAGCAGGCGCGTAACTCGCCGCCAACGCAACGATAAACAGCAGAGCTGCCGACGCGACGTAGGTTCCCACATCCATCGTGTTCACTCCATACAGCCATGCCGCCAGCAAGCGGCTGGTACCAGCGGCCAGCAGAACACCAACGCCGATTCCCACGAGTCCCATCCCGACGCCTTGGCCGACTATCAGTCGCAACACATTTGCACTTTGGGCTCCAAGCGCCATGCGAATTCCGATCTCGCGCGTACGCGTTCGAACAAAGTAAGTTAGGACGCTGAACAGTCCGATTGCGCTGAGACAGAGCGCCAGCATCCCGCTATACGAAATGACGCTGCGCGAGAGCATGACCGGCATATATTCGGTCTCAATCTGTTTCATCATCGACATGTCTTCGCCGATGGGAATGTTGGGATCTATCTGCTGGACGGCACGCCGGATGTCAGACAGGACAACCTGCGGCTGCGCCTTGGTGCGCAAAGCCAGGCGGAGGTCTCCTTCTTTCCCTGGGTCGCTTTGCCAAAATGGGAGAAATAGATATGGCACTGGCGGTTCAAGCGAGTTCGCCGGCTGGATGTTGGCGGCTACACCCACCACCTGCACGCGCTGACCATTCACGATCAAGCTTTTCCCCGCAGCAGACGAATCCGGCCAAAATCGCTGTGCCAGGGCTGCGTTCACAATCGCAACACGAGGGGCATGCGCGTCATCGTGTTCGGTGAAATCGCGACCGTCGTGCAGAGGAATCCGCATGGTGCTGAAGAACTGCAAGCCGATGTCGTGATGCTTGGCCTGCACCGCCTGCGCTTCGCGGCCGGGTAACGCTACGTTCGTGTCGCGACCGTTGTCCCAGTTCCAAATCAGTCCTTCTCCGCCGCGCACGAAGGTTACCGCCTCGACCGCGGGGAGCGACCGTAATCGCTCGACCACTCGCCGGAAGAATTCTTCGTTTTGCTGCGGTGTGTAGTGCAGCAATTCGGTTCGCACTCGCAAAACTGCCATGTTTCGCGGGTCGAAGTTCGTACCGCCCTGCACGGCGCGCGCGCTGCGCACCATCAGCCCGGCACAGACGAGCAGCGCCAGAGACAGGGCCACCTGGGCCGAGACCAGCCCGCGACGAAGCAATCCACTTCGCTCAGAGACGGCACTTCCTGCACCTTCCTTGAGTTGCGTGATCAGGTCCTGCCGAGTGGCTCGATAGGCAGGCAGCAAACCAAAGGCAACACTAGTGGCAATCGCAAGAACGCCAGAGAAGAGCAACACGCGCCAATCGGCACGAAGGTCGAAGCTATGGATGAAGCCTTCACTATCGACGTTGTAGAAGCCAGCCAGCCAGCTTCGCGCCCAAATCGAAAACGCGAAACCGACGCCGCAGGCGCAGAGCGCAAGGAGCATGCTTTCCGTCATCAGCTGGCGGACGATGCGCAGAGCACCTGCACCCAGTGAGAGCCGGATGGCCATTTCTCTGCTGCGCGCCACTGTCCGCGCGAGGAACAATCCAGCCAAATTGGCGCAAGAGATGAGAAGCAGGACTGCAGCGACACCCATGAGCACACGCATCTGGGTGGAGTACACGTCGCGCTCGTCTGGATCCAGGCCGGC
>JAFAUE010000386.1 GCA_019243475.1 Acidobacteriota bacterium
CGCTTCGCCCTCGAGGCCTGAGGCTTGCCGCCAGCTCGCCAGCAGTGGAATTTCAGCCCACCCGCCGCTGTGCATGAATCTGAGAACTACAGCGTGCGGCTTTTCGGAGTGAGTACGCTTGAACTGATCATTACCCCCAACATCGGCGGACCGGATCACGACTTCTCTGTCGCGATTGCGATTAGTTTGACGGAAAATTACTTTCGCCACTCTGGAATTGGAACCACGAGAGAAAGCGTCGATCGCAAACCAGGAGAATCGGTAGCCTGAAAAGACCGGGGCCAGGGTGATGTTTTCGTGTCGTCGTTCCCGATTCAGGAAACGTCCCCTCCGTCGCCTTTCCGCCTTTTCACCCTCTGTCCCGGTTTTCCAAACTATGCCGCTTCCGCGAGTCTTCAATGATCATCCGGCTGTGGCGAAGATTTCTGTTGGTCCGGAGGGGTTAGCTTCTTAATCGCTTCCTGGTGCGTCTCAATGAAGTTCATGTTTGCTTCCGATGCCCCTGGGAAAAGCGTCTTGACGCCCATTTGTTTGTAGGCCAGTCCGAACGAGTTAATCATCATTGCATAGGTTGTGAGCACAAATTCCTTTGGCGTCATCCCGGCGCTTCGGAGCGCGCTGACTGCTGACGGATGCCTTTCTATACAGCTGACGGTTTCCTGCATGGTCTTCTGGCGATCTTCTGAATTGAGCGATTCGCAAGCATCTTTCAATTCGGGGTTGCTGTCGCCCAGTGCGTTGAACGCTTCCATAGCTTTGGACATCTTTTCGAGATTGTCCGTGGAGAGTCGGAAATTGGCGATCTCCTGAGCTTCCTTGCGCTGCTGTGGGGTTTGCTTCGCTTCAGCTTCCTTTATGTACTTTTCCGCAGCCTCCACTTGTTGTGGCGACAGCGTAGGCTTCTGCTGCGCAATCAGCATCGGCGCGCCTAAAAGAAGCAGAACTGATGCGAACGCCATCTGCCACACAGCACGCGATGTAAAGCGATTGTCTCTGCGGTCCATTTGACCTCCTACATATGAATAAGCTTGAGGACACAAATGCTCGACATGATTGCCAACATTTCCTGTCCATTAAAGGAGATTATGGAAAGCAATAGGTGAGCGCCTTTCGGTACGAGTTGCGCCTCGGCCAGCCGATTGTGGCCGACATCTTATCCTCGGACAACCGAATGTCCAGACAAATTTACGCTTAATACCCGGCGGTAGAAGAATGAATCTCACTCTGAATTGTCGGAGCGCGGCGGCGCACAAGCTCAATCAAGGAATTATGAATTTTTCTGGAAAAGCTGCAACTGCTCCGAATATGTCGGACTTCTTTCAGTAGTGGCAATCGCATTGTCGCGAGCACCGGGCGGTCCGGCTCGGCAGCTCAGCGGCTCTGACTTTAAACAACGCGTCAGCACTCCGCCGTATACAAACACTTAGACGTTTGTTCCCCAACCCAGTGCATGGGCCAGCCGACTGTTGGTTTGTCAGCAGAGTTGCCGGAAGTTGGCAGCGGGAAGGCCGTAGCCGGATCTTCTGAGGTCTAATGCCGTCCTAGCGGGAGAACGTTGTGCGTTCGTTATCCTTGGCCACGATCCTGATGTCGTTGTTATGCGTTGTGCCCGCGCCGGCGCAGAACGAATCCAAAGCCGCGCGGCCGCACTCCCCGACCGAGAGGGCATGGGAGCTGCTGGATAAAGGTGTCACGAGCAACAGCGGCGAGACACGACGCCTCGCTGTAGGTGCCCTGGGCCTGGTACCCAACAACGTTCATGTCGTCCGCATCGCCGAGAAATCATTACGCGACGAAAACCCCCAAGTTCGTGCGGCCGCCGCTACCGCGCTCGGCAAGATGAAAGCGCGCGCGTCGATTCCCAAACTGATTGTCGCTCTGAACGACAAAGAGCCCGAAGCGGTGCTGGCCGCAGCTCAAGCTCTTGTCAGCCTCAAGAATCAGCGAGGATACGAGGTCTACTACGAGGTGCTGACCGGCGAGCGCAAAGGCGGAAAGAATGCCGTCGCCCACGAGCTCGAGGTCCTCAAAGATCCGAAAAGGCTTGCCGAAATGGGAGTTGAGGAGGGCATTGGATTCGTTCCCTTCGGCGGCATGGGACTGGAGGCGTTCCGCGCTTTAAGAGGCGGTACCGAAATCGGAGTGCGTGCGGCAGCAGCCGCCATCCTCGCACACGATCCGGACGGACGCGCAGCTACAGCCCTCTCCGACGCCACTGGGGACCCAAATTGGCACGTGCGCGTGGCGGCGATCGAAGCCATAGCCGAACGCGGAGATCCCAGACTCGTCTCAACCGTCCTCTCAGGCTTAGACGACGACAAAGAAGCAGTACGATTCGCGGCCGCGGCAGCCGTTCTCCGACTCTCGATAGCCAAGTCCCACCCTCAAGCTAGGCCACTGACTACCGCATCACTAGCGCCTTGAAGCAGATAGGGCGACCTATCCAAATTCATCACCCTGCCACTGTGACAGGACACGCCACCTGAAGTTCTCGGGAACTCGAACTAATGATGGTGCTTCGCCCCAGCTCTCTCAGTCGATGGCAGGGAATCCCGCCGACCTATGCGTCTCTCACAGAAGTGCCAAGTCAGCGGCGTTCGCATCGAGAGATGCCGTCGAGAGCAGCCACTTGCCTCGCTGCAAATCGAGGTGTTCACCCGCTTCGCAGAACGAAAGGAAATAAACAATGCTACTCAATCGTGAGTTGGCGTAAGCCGCTTTGGCTTGCGAATGCTTATATTTGGCTTGATCGTTGGCCCCTTCGAACAACAAAGGCAAACAACTCCGCCCAGCACGAAAGCTAGAGCAAACTCTTCGGTCCATAAGTTCAATATATCCAGGTGCGAGTGCGCAGGTTGCCGCCACAGAACGTGCCGCTCATCGCGTAAAGTTAAGGATGGATCGGCGGGATGTTCAATGTTCCAATTCGGAAACAACATCACAACCAACATGGCAAGGATTAACGTACCGAACAGACACCAGAACGCAAATCTGGCCATAATCCTTGATTAGCTACTGAAACTAAGCGTTTCGCCATTGCACTTTCGTGCGCGTTTGGCCTACTCCGCTCTCAGTTCACTTCCTTCCCAAAAAGTACATGGTGCAAGACCCGGCTTCTCTGCAGAAGGATACTAGTGGGGTTTTATGCTGCAACTAAAGTGGTAGCCCCCGCGATCCGGGGTTCATTCCTTCCCGCAACAATGCCGGTAATGACTACCT
>JAFAUE010000457.1 GCA_019243475.1 Acidobacteriota bacterium
CCGGTAAATGCTCCCTTGGCATAACCGAACCATTCGCTCTCGGCAAGCGCTTCGGGCACACTCGCGCAATTGCTAACCAAGAAAGGCCCTTTGCGATTGGGAGAAAGATCGTGAAGCGCTCGCGCGGCGAGCTCCTTTCCCGTGCCGGAAGGGCCGCTAATCAGCACCGTACGGAAATGCGGTGCTATGCGCTTTATCATGTTGAAGACATCCAACAAGCGCGGACTTCGACCTACCATTCCATGGAAATGGAAGAACGAAAGCAGCTCAGCATCAACACGGTGAGTTTGCTGTTTCCTCTGCGCGAACTGAATGGATTGCTCGACCCGATCCCGCAAGGCAGAGGCGACGATCGGCTTAACCAGATATTCAGCCGCCCCTTTTTGAATCGCTTCCACAGCCGTCCCTGGAGAATTATCTTGCGACAAGAGGATGACCTCAATTCGCGGATCGAAGTGCACGATTTGTTCAAGTAAATGGAAACTTTGCGTGCCATTCAATTGCAAATCCAGAAAAACCATCCGGGGCCGTCGCTGCTTCACTATGTGCAAACCGGAGTCTGCGTCCGGAGCCACAATGACCTTGACTGGCAGGTCGCGAAAAATCTCAGGCATCAGATCGGCAAATGAGGGATCACTTCCGATCACGAGCATTGAGAAATCTTCGGGAATCTCAAGAGCTACGACCATGAATATTCGGCTCGAGGTTTAACGTTATCACTACCGAAGACTTACTTTGCGGACGGACGCCGAGCGCACGCGAAATTAGACTGCACTGATTCGTGCTACACCCAAAAATGTTCCGCCAGGGCCAATTCCAGTTCGGGAAAATTGGATCCACAGAATAGGCTGAGCTGTAATCCAACCTGATCGTAGCAATCCGTGATCTGCCTCCAATAAGGGATATCGAGTGGAGTAATGTAACAAATCCAGGCTCCAACGACTCCGCGCAAAAGCGCGAGCCGTAGTCGAATCGCCGCCGAACGTATTTCGTGCCCGAATTGGGCGAACCCTGGATGTTGGTTGGTTGCGAGCAAGGTTCCATAGGAGAGCAGCAAGGCAGAATTGCGGAATGCGCAATAGTAGTAGCCTTGCAGGGCGCTGAGTCTGAGTCGTCTCAAACGACGATACTCAGTCCTCGATAAATTGGCTTTGAGGTAGTGGTCGTCAGCATCGCAGGCAAGGTGGCGGAACGAAGCGATGTTGACCGGTTCTAAACAGTCAAGAAGCTCCATCAAATTGGATGGATGCTCCATTGTTCCGGCCAGCAATCTGATCACCACGAGAATGCCGGCAACCAGCATCAACCCAGCCAGTGCGGTGAAAATCATCTGCGTATCGCGCCTCTCATCGCGTCGGCCCAGGCGAGGAGATCTGGCCTTAGCTTTGCTGGGGGTGGAGATTTGAGGGGAGCGGGCAGAAAGTAAACCGCAAATATTGCCATTGCGGCGTCGTAGGCGAGAGTTTCAATCCAACTTGCGATGGCTGCCGGCTTGGCAAGATGCCGCGCCCACGACATCGCAGTATAGACAAAGAGATCGGCGGCTCCCATCACTCCGAGACCCGCTGCTATGCCACAGACGGCGGATGTCCATTTGATCCCCAACGTGAACGACGTGGCAACCACAAAGAGAAACATCGCCAGTGCGGTGAAGCTCGCTATCAATTCGGCACGAGTAATCCTTTGTGGCCAACCGGCGGAATGCATCAGGCCGATGGTTAGCACCAAAGCTGCAAACCATACAAGGACGAGAGTGATTTCGTAACCGACACGGCGCACCCTGCCCAAAGAAGAATAGTTTTCTAAAACGGTCCTGAAGATGCTTCGCAATAGAAGCATCGTAAGAACAAAATTTACGACGCTGGAACCCCAAAATACGTAGAAATAGACTTTGTAGGAAATGTGATTACATATAAACTCGATCACCAATCTGAGGCACTGGAAACACAAATAGCACCAAAAAACTGGGTAAAAGAAATGCTGCTTCCTGCGATACATGATTGTCGCAATCCAGCTCAGGAGTGGAATCGGAAGCAGCCAAAAGAAGTAAAGAGCCTGCCGCATGCCGCGGCACAGAGTATCACCGAATCGCTTGGAGAAGGAGCGAATTGTCCGCCACGAGACAACCGTTAGGATTGCTCGGCGGACAAATCGGCATCGGTCCAGGATCACTCGAGAGTTGCCGCGAGATGGTTGGGGTGGTAAGCATCAGGGCCAAGGCCAAGAGACAGAGTTTTTTCATCGTGCATTTCCTCCTTTGTGAAGTGCACGATGATGGTCGTTGTGAATAAGGCGTTTTTGCGAACTTTAGTGCTTTGCTTACAAATTACAAATTCGTAATTTCAGCACATGATAAATAACGCTGCTCAGGAAGCATTCCGAACTGTTTCTGCAGTGCCGGGTAACTTTGCTAGGCTCGCGTACCTAGCATCGTTGCAGCGAGAACCGGGGAAATATCAACATTGGGGTCTCGAGCGCGAGTTTGGCGAACAGGAGGTCTCCCGTGCCTTCCATCACTCTCATCGCGTCGTATTGGAGACGGTTCTTCAGACGGACCTCGGCGAATTGGCGGGGGATTTGCAAATAGCGGCTGAAGACGCGGGGCGAGGTGTCGGAGAATTTCTTCACGATCTGTCATCCACTCCATTCGTCACCACAGTTGGCCTTCCTCTTCACAGCCGCAACCACTTCAATTTTGTGCTTGAGTCGCTAAGGTCTCTCCTTCATGCTCACGCGTACCGGTCTTCAGTTTGGTAGCAATTCCCACAACCCTTCCAACTACTTCTATTTCTGCAGGGCGCTTATAGTTCCGAGCCGGCAGGCCTGAAAGCGGGTGGGCTTGGACCTGGATCTCCTTGCTGCTGAGCAGGGCACACCAGCCGCACAGGTAGCTGTCGCGCGTTTCGAGAAAATAAATCGGTCGTTCGAAGTCCGATGTCCAGGGGCCGGTCTCAATTTCAGTCAGGTGTGGATCTACCTGGAGAAAGGAGCCCGGCAGGATCATTGGGTACAGAGTGTAGTCTTCAGATCCTACGTATCCGTACGTGAAATCCTGATGTCTCAAGGACTGCAACGCCGCGATTGGTCGAGTCCCCCACTCCTGGATCATCCTCCTTATATAACTGGTCTTTTTGTCATTGAATAGAGGATCAAGTTTTACCGGCAGCTCACAATTGCCGACTGCGAGATCGTTGCTGATGTGAGTCCGCGGTGCAGGCGTCATTGATTGGGCCGGCTGATTCACACCGTACCAAGCCAGAAGTTCAGACAGGTCACGCTGATAAAGAATGGCTAACGCCTGCAGGCGATAGATATTTGGCAGAATCCCTTTGTTTTCAATGTGTGACAGTCGACTCTGGGGTATGCAGTACTTCGAATTCTTGTTTTGGTGGGCCAATTGCCCACTGGCGATCTCCACATCTCGCAGCGTGAACCCCAATCTCTCTCGTAAGGTTCGAAGCTTTTCACCGGCTACCATGCGTGCTCTCCTCTTTCAAAAATGAAACACGCAGGGCACGATAGCAGTGCTCCAGTAATCCAGCCATACTTTCTTCCCACTTTTATTTTTGAAACCTCAAGAAGCGCTCAGAATTCTGCTCCCGGATGCCCCCGTTCATGGTGAACGCAGGCTGGATCGAACCTAGGGCCTGACTGCGAGGAGGGCGACAACCTGTAACGCCAAGCATTCACCTGCGACCGAGCTCTTCGACAGTGCGATTAGGCAAAATCCGAAGTCGGTCTGTTGCTGTGAGTTTTTGGATAGGCCACCAGAGTAGCCATTTCAATCAGCGGTGAGTTGAAGGCTGTCGCACCAGACTTGTGCTTGGGCTGTGCGTTCGCTTCGGTAAGAGTAAATCAGACAACTGAGCCATTGTCAGCTCTGATCAGATCGGTTGGCGATCTACTGAAGGCAAGTCTCACGCTTGAGGAAATCGTCGGTATACCTCAGATCTTAGGAGCGCGCGAGGCATATAGAAAACTGGGAAAAGGATCCATCGCGTTATCGAAATTCAGCTGAAGCACTCTTGCGCCGCATCGTGAGTGGAAAAGGAATGTACACCATCAACAACGTTGTCGATATCAATAATCTTGTCTCGTTAAACACTTTCCACGCCGTCGGAACTTATGACCTCAAACAGAGTGGACCGACAACTCACGTTCCGAACGGGCTCCGCCGACGAGACATATCAAGGAATCGGGAAAGACACAGTCAATTTGGATCGGCTTCCGCTTCTGGCTGACGCGCGTGGCGCTTTTGGTAGCCCGGCAAGCGACTCAGAATGGGCGATGATTCGATCCGAGACGTCTAGAATAATGATGACTGTTACTTCGTTTACTCGTGAGGTCCGAATGGAAGACTACTTGAGGGATGCTGCTGAACTATTGCAGTCTCATGCTGAGGCCGTCTGCTGGAGTGAAGGCGATCTGTAGGAACGTCGCGCGTTGAAGAATCGAAACAGGTAAGTGTAGGCAGAGTATCGTCCTAATCGTCGAGTATCGAAATATTCCTGCGGCAGAAGCAGCACTACTGCTGCCATAACAAAGCTGTTAGCATGGGAGTCAACCGTTAGCTCTTCAATCCAGTCTCCATTGAGGAATCTCCTCAAGAAAAATGTGATGAAGGATCAAGTCAATATTTTGATGGTCGATGACCAGCCTGCAAAGCTGCTCAGCTACGAGACCATACTCGATGAACTCGGCGAAAATCTCATCAAGGCTAATTCGGCAAAAGAAGCCTTGGAACAACTGCTCAAGAACGACATTGCGGTTGTGCTTATGGACGTAAGCATGCCAGATCTAAGCGGATTCGAGTTGGCCGACATGATTCGACAACATCCGCGCTTTCAACGTACCGCGATCATCTTCATCTCGGCAGTCCATCTGACGAAGTCAGATATAGTCCAGGGCTATCAGCGAGGAGCGGTGGATTACATTTCAGTTCCCGTCATCCCTGATTTGTTGAAGGCCAAGGTGACTGTGTTTGCGGAACTGCATCGCAAGACGCGAGCCTTGGAAGCGCTGAATTCCGAACTGGAACGGCGTGTTCAAGAGCGGACTGAGGAATTACAGGATAGTGAGACCCAATTCCGAACACTTGCGAATTCAATTCCGCAATTAGTTTGGATGGCGCACGCAGACGGCTACATCTTCTGGTACAACGAGCGCTGGTACACCTATACGGGCACGACTCCGGAACAAATGGAAGGGTGGGGATGGCAGCGCGTTCACGATCCGGCCGCGCTGCCGAATGTGTTGGAGCGCTGGAATGCGTCTATTAAAAACGGGCAAGCGTTTGAAATGATTTTTCCTTTGCGCGGAGCCGATGGCATCTTCCGCCTCTTCCTAACCCGGATTTTCCCCTCCTGTGACGGTAAAGGGAAGGTGCTTCGTTGGTTTGGTACGAATACGGATGTTGACGAACTGAAGAGAACCCAAGATGCATTGCGCGAAAGTGAACACCGTTCGCGGTTGAATCAGGAACGGCTGAGGCTCACGCAACGTGTTGCCAGAATCGCATCGTGGGAAGTGGACATCGACACAGAGACTTACACTTGGTCTAAGGAAGCCTTAGAAATTCTTGGCCGGCAGGAGTTGGGACACACAAAATCAGATTTATTGTCCCTAATGTATTACTCAGCCGATCGCGAAGCCGTTCAACACGCTTTGAAGACGATAACAACCAGGAATAAGGAATTTGAAACTCAGTTCCGCGTGATGTGGCCGAATGGCCAAGCGAGGTGGATTGCTGCCCGCGGGGTGTCGTTTTACAATCAGGGCAAAGGCCTAGTCGTCGGGGTGTTTATCGACATCACAGATGCAGAAAAAGTCATCGCCCCTCGAAAACAGCGAAGCGAATCCTTGGTCGAAACTTCCAAAGGCGCAAAAGTAAGACGCAGATGACGAGCCTTGGAGGCGGAACTTCAGTTCTAACAACCCCTGAACCAACCTGCTCCCCAAGCGCGACAGTCGGATAAATACCTCGACGCTCGACCGAAGCAATTCTTCTTCTTATGAGCCAACCTGCACCGAGAAACCTGCATCGGAAAGCGGGTACTCTCGTCTCCTCCGCCGGGTGCTAAGGCAATTTCGGACGTCGAGTTCGTCCTGGGGTGGCTAATTTCGTGTTATTACTGATTAACGCTGAGGTTAGGTTGCACGTTCTTAGCCTCCTTAACACTTTCTCCGTATTTCACGCGTAAGGAATCATGTTCCGCAATCCCCTGCGACATGACGAATATCCCGCTCACTCGCGGCCAAACTGAATGTCATCCCTTTTCCGCTCGCTGCACTCAATGACCAGATGCATTGCCTTTTAGGAGACCTTTTATGAGGACTACCGGTCAAAAGACCGCTCCTGCCGAAAATCCAACAGCCTTGAGGGATAACGGGCGTACCACTGCCACTTCTGTGCAATCCCTCGATCTTGGTCTGATATTGACCACACTACGTCGAATGCGGGACGGAGACTTCTCAGTGCGGCTTCCCGGAACGTGGACTGGGCTGGAAGGGAAAATCGCCGATACCTTCAACGAGATCGTCTCTGCCAATGAGCAAATGGCAGACGAGTTGAAACGCGTCGGACAAGTCGTCGGCAAAGAGGGCAGGACCAGGGAACGCACGCGGTTTCAACAGCAACGCGGCTCGTGGGGCAAGATGGAAGTCTCCGTCAACACCCTGGTCGAAGATCTTCTGCGGCCAACGACAGAAGTGACTCGCGCCATCAGCGCCGTTGCCCAAGGCAATCTCACCCAGACAGTTCGACTCGATGTAGATGGACGCGCCTTGGAAGGCGAATTTTTGCGCACCGCCAACATCGTGAACACGATGATTCAGCAGTTGGGTGTGTTCACCTCTGAAGTTACCCGAGTGGCACGGGAAGTAGGAACCGATGGCAAATTAGGCGGTCAAGCTGTGGTACCCGGCGTGGCCGGTACTTGGAAAGATCTCACCGACTCGGTGAACTCCATGGCCAGCAATCTGACAGGCCAAGTTCGCAACATCGCCAAGGTGGCAACTGCTGTGGCCAGCGGCGATCTCTCCCGCAAAATTACAGTCGATGTTCGAGGCGAAATCTTACAGTTGAAAGAAGCCATCAACACGATGGTCGATCAGCTTCGCTCCTTCGCTTCGGAAGTCACGCGCGTGGCCCGCGAGGTGGGCACCGACGGCAAACTTGGCGGACAAGCGGTTGTGCCCGGTGTGGCCGGCACGTGGAAAGATCTTACTGACTCCGTAAATGCAATGGCCGGAAACCTCACGGCCCAAGTGCGAAACATTGCTGAAGTCACTACCGCAGTGGCGCGTGGTGACCTGTCGCGCAAAATCACCGTCGATGTAAAGGGCGAAATTCTGGAACTCAAAGACACCATTAATACGATGGTGGATCAATTGAACACATTCGCAGGCGAAGTGGCTCGTGTGGCTCGCGAAGTCGGAACCGAAGGAAAGCTGGGTGGTCAGGCTCAGGTCCCTGGAGTCGGCGGCACATGGAAAGATCTAACCGACAACGTCAACTTCATGGCCAGCAACCTCACTGGTCAGGTGCGCAACATCGCCGAGGTCGCAACCGCAATCGCGAATGGTGACCTCTCTCGCAAAATCACTGTGGACGTGCGTGGAGAAATTCTTCAGTTAAAAGAAACCTTTAACACCATGGTGGACCAATTGAATCGATTCGCGGGTGAAGTCACGCGCGTGGCTC
>JAFAUE010000204.1 GCA_019243475.1 Acidobacteriota bacterium
TCGCCGGCTGCGGCAAAGCGGTTGAGCTGCACCTCGCGCGCGCGAAGCACGCGTTCGCGGATGGTCAGCGAGCTTTCTGGCGCTGTGTTGCCGCGCAGCTCTTTGTAATTCACAGCCGGCACGTCGATGTGAATGTCGATCCGATCCATCAACGGCCCAGAAATCTTCGACACATAACGCTGAATGAGTTCGATGCTGCACTGACATTGCCGGCTGGCGTCGTTGAAGTATCCGCATGGACAGGGATTCATCGCGGCAACGAGCATAAAGCGCGCGGGGAAGGTCAGCGACATAGCTGCGCGCGCAATCGAGACTTGTCCGTCTTCCAGCGGCTGGCGCATGACTTCGAGCACATTGCGAGGGAACTCCGGAAGTTCGTCGAGAAAGAGCACGCCGTTGTGTGCAAGCGAAACCTCGCCCGGGCGCGGCACCATGCCTCCGCCGATGAGGCCGGCATCGGATATCGTGTGGTGCGGCGACCGGAACGGACGAACCCCTACAAGTCCGGCGCCTGGCTCCAGCACTCCGGCGACGCTGTGAATTTTCGTTGTCTCCAACGCCTCTTCAAATGTCAGCGAGGGGAGAATAGTCGGCAAGCGCTTCGCCAACATTGTCTTCCCCGAGCCTGGAGGGCCGATCATGAGAATGTTGTGCCCGCCGGCGCTGGCCACTTCGAGGGCACGCTTGGCCGACTGCTGTCCGCGTACTTCCTTGAAGTCGACGGTGAACTGCTGAGCTTTGTCGAGCAGTTCGGCTGTGTTCACTTCAACCGCGGAGACACCATTCCCGCTGTTGATGAGCTGCACCACCTGCACCAAAGAACGTACGGGAAACACGTTGATGCCGCTCACGACGGCGGCTTCGCGAGCGTTGGCTTCGGGGACGATCAAGTTGGGAATCTTGCGCGCCCGAGCCGCGACGGCAATCGGCAGTGCGCCGCGAATGCCGCGAATCCCGCCATCCAGGCTCAGCTCGCCCACAAAAACGTAATCAGGCAGCTCCCGCTTCAGAAGCGCGTTGTAAGCGCCAAGAATTCCCATCGCCATCGGCAGGTCGAAGCCCGAGCCTTCTTTTTTGAGATCGGCAGGAGCGAGGTTAATCGTGACTTTGGTGCGCGGCATCTCATAGCCGCAATTTTTCAGCGCAGCCTGGATGCGTTGCCGGCTCTCCCGCACTGCCGCATCCGGCAGGCCAACGGTCATGAAGTTCTCTTTTTCGCTGGGCTGCGGAGCGATATCGACTTCCACGTCAATGAGGTTCGCGTCAATTCCGTACACGGCGGCGCTGAGAGTCCGGAAGAGCATGGGCGCACGGAGTATAAATCAGGAGCTCAAGGCCCAACAGTCATCGCTGTTCTTTACAATGCTGGATTCGTTGTTTCTGCGTTTGTTCAATGAAGATCTGGATCACCGCTGCTCGTCTGTTTACCCCGAGTGATTCCATCGAGAATCCGCTGCTCGCGGTGGAGGATGGGAAAGTCGCGGTTCTATCCTCGCGCGCAGAAGTTGAGTTACCACCTGGAGCAAAGCATCTCGACTTTCCCGATTCGGTTATTGCGCCGGGCTATATCGACATTCATGTGCACGGCGGGGCTGGGCATGACGTGATGCAGGACGATCCCTCAGGTCAGGCGGATTTCGAAAAGGCGCTGGCCAGGCACGGAGTTACCGCGTATCTCCCGACTACTGTGACCGCTTCGCTGGACCGGATTCTCGGCGCGCTCGACCGGCTCGGCAACGCGATTTCGGCGGAAGAAAGCGGGCACTCTCACATTGGAGCAAAGCCTCTAGGAATTCATCTCGAAGGGCCATTCATCAGCGCGGCAAAATGCGGAGTGCATCCCACGCGATATTTGGTCTCTCCTACGCCTGCTTTGTTCGAGAAGATGTGGGACGCGAGCGGCGGCACCCTGAAGATGATGACTGTCGCTCCTGAGCTTCCGGGGGCGAGTGAAACGATTCGCCTAGCCCGCGAGCGTGGGGTACTCACCAGCATCGGGCATTCGAACGCAACGTACGCTGAAGCAAAAGCCGGAATTGCCGCAGGTGCTGTGAGCGCCACACATACCTTCAACGCGATGCGCGCGCTCGACCACCGCGAGCCGGGCATTCTGGGCGCCGTGCTGACGAATGAGCAGTTGAGCGCGGACATCATCATCGATGGCATTCACGTCGACCCTGCTGTAGTAAGTCTCTTCCTCAAAGCCAAAGGTCAGGAGAAGGCAATTCTGATTAGCGACGCCATCAGCGCCACAGGCATGCCAGACGGTAAGTACAAACTTGGACCGTTTGAGGTGACTGTAAAAGGGGATCGCGCTGAGCTTGAAGGCAAGCTCGCCGGCAGCGTACTGACCATGGATCGGGCTGTTCGCAATGTGATGAAGTTCGCCAATTGGAAGCTGCAGCAAGCGATCGTTCTCGCCACCCGCAATCCGGCACGGCTGATGGGATTCGAGACCAAGGGAACTATCGCCGTCGGCAGAGACGCGGATCTGGTTTTTCTTACTCCTGAAGGGGACGTCCGGCAGACCATGGTGGGCGGGCGAATGGCAGTGAGTTAGACCATCCAGACGCGATCACCGGAGTGCCGCCTCTCAGCCGGCAAATTCCCTGCGCAGGGAATTCTGCAGGGAAAAAATTCCCGGCAAAAAAAATTTTCGCGCGGCGACCGCATAAACACTGGTGATTTGCAGAGAGGCAGGGAATTCGCAGGGAAAATGCAGGGAATTTGCCTCGGGCCCGGGCACGACAATGGAATGTCGGTTGCACCTGCGTAAAAAAGTTCCCTCCACAATTCACCTGCTACCACGAAACTTCCATTTGTAGTTGAAAAAACAGGCCGTCTCTACCGCGATGGTCGGCACCGAATACAATCGACTTCTTCATGGATCCTAAGCAAACATCCAAGCCCAGCAAGAATGGCTTCCCGCATTTCATGCTCAAGGAAATTTACGAGCAGCCGGAGGCCGTGCGGCAGACCATTGAGGCCT
>JAFAUE010000307.1 GCA_019243475.1 Acidobacteriota bacterium
GGCGAAATTGTGGACAACGTCGCGGTGCCTTCCTGATGCGCGCAGTCGCGCGTTTCCTGCTGATCTTTGCGATGGGAGTGTGGCTCGGCAGCATCGTCTTCTTTTCGTTTGTAGTAGCACCCTCTCTCTTCACGATTCTGCCGAAAAAGGAAATGGCAGGCGCCGTGGTATCGGTCGACTTGGCAGATCTTCACCTGATTGGTCTTGCGTGTGGAGCGTTGTTCCTTGTAGCTACTTTTATAAGGAAGCCGCCTTCTGCGAGGGCAACGAGAGTGCTGGCTGGCATTATGCTCGCGCTGACTGCAATCTCGCTTTTTGGGATCATGCCCCAGATGACGCGCATTCGGAATGCAGCCGGGGGCTCAATTGAAGCTCTTCCACCGGCGGACGCGGGCCGGGCTGCGTTTGATCGCTTGCATCAGCTATCGGTTGGGCTGGAGGGCGCGGTCCTCCTTGCCGGCATTGCCAATCTGGCGCTTTTGTCCCGCGAGCCCTAATTTCGTTGGCACCACTGGACAACCATCGCGTCTAAGTGATGTTCTACTCACGTTCGCATGCGATTGCTTCGAGATCGTGATTCAGAACGTGGTGAAGATCTGCGTGACGGTGGTGTGGAGAAAAGCATCTGTGGAGTTGGCGCGCCTTCGACTCAGCCCGTCGAAGTGGAGCAGCTACTTATTCCAGCGTGCCGCGCCTTCGCGCTGATCGCGCTGTTCCTGCTTGCACTCTCTAGCGCTTTATGTGCGCAAACGGTTCGTCAACTTCGCGGCACCATCGAAGACACTTCGCACGCAGCAATCGCCGGAGCTGAAATCGTCCTGGACCAAGGAAGTCAGAAACGGCATGTTTCGAGCGGTCCCGACGGAAGGTTTACGCTCGACTCAGTGACTCAGAATTCTGCGGAGATTACTGTCAGCGCGCCCGGTTTCGCAGCGACGCACCGCAGCCTTGAAGCGGGAAATGCGGATCTCGAATTCTCAGTCGTGCTTGAACCGGCGAGCGTCAGCACGCAGTTGGAGGTAACAGCTTCGCGCACTCCACTGCCCGCGAGCGAGACGCCGGATAGCGTGCAACTGCTCACCTCTGCACAACTGCAAACCAGCGGCGCGCTGGAAACGGATGACATGCTGCGGCAGGTTGCCGGCTTCGATCTGTTCCGGCGCAACAGCAGCCGCACTGCGAATCCCACCACGCAGGGAGCATCACTGCGCGGAATCGGTTCCAGCGGGGCAAGCCGTGCTCTGATTCTGCTCGATGGCGTTCCCATAACGGACCCATTCGGCGGATGGGTGAATTGGAGCCAGGTGCCGCGAGCCGCGATCGAAAATGTCGAAATTGTCCGCGGCGGAGCTTCGGACCTTTACGGCGGGCAGGCACTGAGCGGAGTCGTGCAGCTTCTGAGCAAAGCTCCGGAAGGAACCGACGCCACACTCGATTTGTCCTATGGAAATCAAAGCACGCCCAATGCGTCGGGCTTCATCGGCCATGCTTTTGGGCAGTGGATAACCTCTGCCGCTGCAGAATATTTCCGTACTGCGGGATACACCCCGGTCGAGCCGCAGCAACGTGGCGCGGTGGACAATTCCGCTGAGTCGCTTCACCGAACAGGCGAGCTACAAGCACAACGTCAGTTGTCGCAGCACTCGCGCCTGTTTCTGCGCGGTCTCGGCTACGACGACTCGCGCCACAATGGAACGATTATCGAAGTGAATCGGACGCGTTCCTGGCAGGCCGCAGCTGGATTCGACTGGGAAGGCCATTCCGGCGATCTTCTCCAGGTGCGCGGATACGGCGGGGCGGAAGATTACCACCAGACTTTTGCCACGGTAGCGGCCAACCGGAACAGCGAAACTTTGGCACGCGTGCAGGTAGTGCCATCGCGCTTCTGGGGAGTAAGCGCGCAGTACTCGCGAAATCTGGGTACGCGCAATTCCGTCCTTGCAGGCACGGACTTCTCCCGCGTCAACGGCGAGAGTGACGATGAAATTCTCACCGCAGCAAAACCGTCGAGCCAGGTGAATGCCGGCGGCATCAATCGCAGCGCAGGATTCTTTGTCGAAGACATTGCCCACGTCACGCAGCGCTGGATCGTGACCGGCGTCTTTCGTTTCGACGACTGGCAGACGGTCACCGGCTTCAATCGCACAACGTCGTTTCCATCGCAGCAGCAGACTGCGACGGCTTTTCCCGACCGTTCCGAAACCTCATTCGCGCCGAAGTTGGCGACAAAGTACCAGGTCAACAACGTCCTCTCGTTGCGAGCCTCTGCTTATCGTTCTTTTCGATCGCCAACGCTGAACGAGTTGTATCGGTCGTTCCGTTTAGGGAATGTGCTGACAGTTTCCAATCAACAGCTTCGCGCCGAACGCCTCACCGGAGTTGAAGCGGGTCCGGCTGAGAGCTTCCTGAATGGAAAACTTCTCTTGCAGCAGAGGTTCTTCTGGGCGGAGGTGCATCGCCCAATCGCCAACGTTACGCAGAGCACGACGCCCTCGCTTATCACGCGGTTGCGCGAGAACCTGGGCAGCACGCGGGCCACTGGCGTGGAAGCGCAGGCCGATCTGGAGCTGCTCAAGTACACAGGTCTGTCGGCGCAGTATCAATTTGTCGATGCGCAGGTCACGTCGTTTCCTGCAAATCCCGCGCTTATCGGACTGCAGGTGCCGGAGGTCCCGCGCCATGAATTCACCTTCCAAGCTCATTATGCAGATCCGCGGCTGCTTACGTTGGCAGTGCAGGGAAGGAATAGTAGCTCGGTCTTCGATGACGATCAGAACACGCTGCTGCTGGATTCTTATTTCAAATTGGACCTGTTTGTTTCGAGGCGTCTGAACTCCTGGATGGATATCTATGCAGCAGGTGAAAACCTGCTGAACCAACACTTCATGATTGCACGCAGCCCGATCATTACACTCGGGTCCCCATTTGTTGGACGCATCGGCGTTCAACTGCACGTGCGGCGTTAAAGCCCGAGTAGCCGCAGAGAATATCTTCGTTGATCTCGATCCTGGGATCGTGGCCTTCGTGTGTGCCCTGCTTATCGGCTGCTAACATAGAGGATTGGCCGCTGCAGGACGGCACAATCAGCTCACCAAATGAAAACTGGCATCATCGGCCTTCCTCAAGTAGGTAAGACGTCCTTATTCAAGATCCTCACGAAATCCCATGTCGAAGAACGTGGGCACAATCCTCG
>JAFAUE010000458.1 GCA_019243475.1 Acidobacteriota bacterium
AGCACCACGTAGAAGAAGTGATTGGCGCGCGCGTAATAGACCAGCAGTCCGAAGAAGAGAGCGATGTCGCTGTAGCGGTCGATGACCGAGTCAAAGAATGCGCCGAAGGTTGTGACCTGATTGGTGGCGCGGGCTACGCGTCCGTCCACCATGTCGAAGATCCCCGCGCCGATGATCACCAGGCCGGCATACAAGAACAGGCGCGGCTGATTGTCTCCGCTGGCGTAGCCAAAGAGCACGGCGGCGATGATGTTGATCACCAGGCCGGTGAAGGTGAGGATGTTCGGCGAGATGTGCGTGAGCGCGAGTCCACGCACGATGGCGTACAGCAGCTTGCCGCAGGCACGGCCGAACGCTCCAGTCCAGCTCATCGGGTCCGCCTTATCGTCCGCCGGCGCCGTTGGTCTCGGCGGCTTCCTGATCGTGGATGGTTGCGAGCTTCAGAATCTCCAGCTCACGCTTGCCGGTAGGTGTAACTACCTCGACCACGTCCCCGACTTTTTTGCCCATGAGGCTCTTGCCGATCGGCGAGGTCGTCGAAATCTTGCCCTGGCTCACGTCGGATTCCTCGCTCGTGACCAGCGTGTACTCGATCTTCTCGTCTTTGGTGTTGTCATACACCTGGATCACAGAGCCGAACGCAATGCGATCTTTGGGGATATTGGTGAGGTTTACCAGAGCCAGATCGCCCATGCGCTTCTTCAGCTGGCCGAGCCGGGCATTTACGAATACCTGACGCTGCTTCGCCATGTGGTACTCGGCATTCTCGCTCAGGTCGCCTAAAGCTGCCGCCTTCTTGATTTCCTTGGGAAGCTCGTGGGTGAGCTCGTGCTCCAGCGCCTTGATCTCTTCGAGCAGCTTCTTCTTTACGTGTTCAGGCATCGGGTATGAAAGAGGCAATCGGCGACCAGGCAATCGGCCGTTGGCGAACTCGTGCTCGGCCGGCGAGTGAGCCTGTCGCGGTGTCGAGTTTGATTATACGAGAAGAGGCAGTCGGCGGAAGTCAATCGGTTGCGGCTCGCTCCGGCGCTGGGCGTAAGTTGTCTGATCGGGTGCGCGGCTCAACGCAAGTTTTTCCGCTTTAGCTGTGCTGCGCGACGATTGGCCGGATCCGGGTGAAGGCAAATTTGCGATGAGAATCGGGAACTCTCGCAAAATAGTCGATCGAGCGCACGAAGCCCACCCGGCGGTTATACGTGGGAGACAAAGGCCGCGGCCTCGATCTTTATTCCGTGACTCAGCATGGATTCAGGAAGAGCCGCGGAGTGGACTACCCGATCCGGCAGCTAGTCTCCATATCGCCGGGGTTTTGGCTGAGCTCGGGGCAGATTTGCAACCCGTAAATCCTGCAATCACTTAGCCTTTGCTGGGCATCGTCGAGAGCACCATTTGTGGTGCAGAAGGCAACCCATACCCAAGACCGTAAAGTCGTGGAAAACATTGACTTAATTGGGATTTTCGGGTATTCTATCTTCTAAGTTTGTACTTCCGCTTCCCCTCCAAAGGTGCCTGCATGAACCATGATTTCCACATCGGCGACAAGGTCGTTTATCCCAATCACGGAGTCGGAATCGTAGAGCAGATCAGCAGCCGCACAGTGGGAAGTCTGGTGCAGAAGTATTACGAGCTGCACATCAAATCGAGCAATCTGAAGGTAACCATCCCGTTCAGCAACGTGGAAGCTGTGGGTCTGCGGCGAGTGATCAAGAGCTCAGACATCGAGGCGATCCTAGACATCCTGGTGAACAGCAAGTGTGATAACCACAACGACTGGAAGTTCCGCTTCAAAGAAAATTCAGAAAAGATGCGCACCGGCTCGCTCCTCGATGTGGCCTACGTCCTCAAGAGCCTTCTCGTCCTAAACCAGACCAAGGCTTTGTCGTTCCGCGAGAAAAAGATGTTGGAGCGCGCGCGATACCTGCTGATCAGCGAAATGGCGATGGCCCGCAATGTGGATGAAAACGAGATGGAGATCCTGCTGAATCGCTCGCTGGCAAAAGTAAAGCTGAAATTCCCCGAAGTGACGGCGGATGCGTAGAAAAGTTCAGTTCAGAGTTTTCAGTTCGAACCCGGCAAATGCCGGGTTTGCTGCTTTTGGGCGACATTCCCTGGTGAATTCCCTGTTCGCCCGATAACACGCTTTGAAAAATGCCGCGAAGCGCTTGACCCGGCAGAGCTTAGAAGTAAATTCCCGAGATTCCCTGCTCGTTCCCTGAGCAGAACGCAAATTTCGCGAGTTTTGGGCAGAAATCGTCGATTTTCGATTCCTGAAAAAAAAAATTCCCTGATAATTTCCTTGATCTCAGGGAATTGACGTTCTCGCGAATAAAGTCTCAGTGAGTTACGGCTTTGGGGACCGCCTGGTCGCCGAGCCATTGCCCAAAGGGCTCGAGTCCCTCCACGTTGTCGCAGACGATCTTGATAGTGCCGAGAACGGGCACAGCTAAGATCAGCCCCATCGCCCCCCAAATCCATCCCCAGACGAACAGTCCGAGAGTGACGGCCAATGGATTGAGTTCAAGCCTGCCGCCGATGACTTTCGGATAAAGCACGTTCATCGAGAAGACGTGCAGGCCGAGGATCGTCGCGCAGATCAGGAGTATGCCGGTGCTGTGGATGATGCCGATGCCGGAGGCCACTGGCGGAATAACCGCCAGAACCAGGCCTAGATACGGAATCAGGCTCAGGAATCCGCTAATGAGGCCGAGGAAGTAGAAGTAGGGCAAATGCAGAAATCCGAAAACACCAATGCTGACTGCCGACATAAACAGCCCAATCAGGAAGTTGCCGACGATAAAGGCGCGCATCATGTCGGAGATTTTGCCCAGGGTTTGATAGGCCTTGAGTCGACTGTGCACGGGAAACAGGCGCACCGTCGCACGCCGTGTGTGCTCCTGCCACGTGAGCATGAAGTACACCAGAAATGGAATGAACGCGACAGCCAGCAGGGTCTCCGTGAGACTTGTGAGCTCCGGCCCGAGCATTCCGGAGATGCCCGGTGTCTGCTGAACTTTTACCGGGATGGCGTTCTTATCGTCCTTGCTGGGCGGAATTACATTCTGCGCGCTCTGCTTGAGGCTCTCGGCACTCTGCTGATATTTGCCGGCCGCTTTCCTAATCTCACCGGATATTCGCGGAAGCTGGTGGGCGAAGTCCACGGCGCGCTGATAGAAGAAATAAGTCAGTCCGTAGAACATCCCCAGCATCAGCAGCACGGCAATCGCTGACCCGACTCCGCGGGGAATGTGAATCTTCAATTGCCCGCGCACGATGGGCTCGAGGATGAATGCAATCAGGACCGACGTGAAGATCGTGACCAGTACCAGCTTGGCGAAGTAGCACACCGCCAGGACCACGAGCACCGTAAGAATGATCTGGGTGACAGTGGCCTTGCGCAGCTCCTCATGGACCTCCTGCACACCCTCTTCGAGGTTTTGGACAACCTCCGGCGCCTGCTCCTCCCCGGTTCTTTTGCTGACCGGGGTCGGGCCCGCCTTCCGTTCGTTTGCTTGCTCCTGCTCTCTGTCTTTGCGCAATGGCTGCGAAGGCATCCGCCTCTCTCCCGAACAGATAGGATGCGAGCCCCGCATATAATCGCAGCATGGAACGCGGCCAAAATCGCACCTCCGGCCGCATTTTGGGCCTTGACGTAGGCGCCCGCCGAATCGGGGTTGCCGTCTCGGACCCGTTGGGACTTACCGCGCAAGGGCTCGAAACCATCCAGCGACGCAACCGCCGCTACGATTCAGGGGAGCTGCAGAAAGTGGTCTCCGCGCACGAAATTCGCGAGATTGTTGTGGGGAATCCGCTGCGCATGAGCGGGGAAAGCGGGACGCAGGCCGAAAAAATGGAAGCGTTCGCTGCTCAGCTTCGGCAGACCTTCGCAATGCCGGTTCATCTTTGGGACGAGCGTTTGACCACGGCGGAAGCTCACCGGCTGCTCGATGAAACCGGGATTCGCGACTCGCGGCGGAAAGAAGTGATCGACAAGATGGCAGCGGTGCTCATCCTGCAATCGTTTCTCGATGCGCGTCGCGCGAGAACGCCCTAGAGAAGGTTAGCGGTGCGTGATCCGGTGGATGATTACTCGCCTTCAGCTACTGCGGCCTTCGCTAGAGGAATCTCCGGTTCGGCGGGCTCAGAAGGCGCGGCTTCCAAGGCTACGTCCGGCGGCGCAGAGAGTTTCGCCAACACCTTCTCCGAATTCAGCAGAGTCCGGCTCAGTGAGCCGTTATAGCCAGTCCATTCCGCATCGGGCTCACGCTCAAAATGCGCGCGCATGCTTTCCATTTTGGAATCCAGATCGTCGAGATAGTGAAGCATGAGCGCCTCGGGAAACATGGGCAGCTTCGGCGAGCCAAACTCGTATTTCCCGTGATGGCTGATAATCAGGTGTTCAATCAGGACCTTCAGTTCATCGGGAAAGTTCGGAACCAACGTGATCTTTTCGTGCAGCATTTCGAGCTCGATGATCATGTGTCCGAGGAGCTGCCCGCGCGTGGTGTAAGAGAACGAGCGTTGATAACTGAGCTCGTAGATTTTTCCGATGTCGTGAAGAAAGGCGCCGGTCAGCAGTAGATCGCGATTCACTTGCGGGTACAGCGGCGCTACCGTTTCGCACAGCCTCATCAGCGAGACTACGTGCTCCAGTAGTCCACCGATAAAGGCATGGTGCAGCGCCTTGGCTGCCGGTGCCGAGCGGTATGCTTCGGCAATCTGCGGGTCGCCCATGAAGGCCTCGAGCAGCGCCTTCAAGTGTTCATTCTGGAAGCTGGCGACGTACTCGCCGACCGTGCGCCAGAGAAGGTCGACATCTTTCGAAGTCTTGGGCAGATAGTCGGAGTATTCAACCTCGGCATCGTCTAGCCGCCTCACTTTGTGCACAGTGAGCTGATAGCGATTCGAGTACTTGTTGATCAGGCCCCGAACTTTTACGAAGTCATCCTGCTCAAAGCCGTCGACAGCGTCGGCGACGTTGTCCCACATCTTGGCCTCGAGCTGTCCGGTGCGGTCACACAAAATGAGTGAAAGATAGATGTCCCCGCTCTTCTTTGGCTTGATCTGCTTGGAAGAGACCAGAAAAGTGGAAGTGATGACCTGATTTTCGTGCGCGGCTACGTCCTTGACGAAGAACTGCTTCATGCTTGGTTGGCCCAGAGAAGCAGATTCTACTTGGAAAGGCGCAATAGGCAATAGGGGAAAAACAGCTGCCCGCTTCCAGCGACCAGCTTCCAGCTAAGACCATTTCAGGCGAGAATCTGCCTATCTCGATACGCAACGGAGAAACGTCAGAGCCTTAGGGCACGCTAAATTTAGTGGTCCCTTGAGCGAGGAATTCGCGCAAATCGTGGTTGCAACAAAGCTTGGTTGGAAGCCGGAAGCTAGTAGCTGGCAGCCTACTTACAGAATCCCCAACTTCCGCTTCTTCTTGGCTTTCTTTGCCGGGCCCGTATCGGCCGCGGCGGTATAGATCGGCTTGGTTTCATTCGGGCTGGCGCCTGAATCGACAAAACCTGGCTTGATGTCGATGTAGGCCTCCTCGCGCAGCTTAGTTAGATAGGTGCGCAGGGCGGGCTGAAGCTTCTCGTAATAAATCGCCTCTTCTATACGGTTCTCGACCTGCTTGAACGGCACGAGTCCGGCCTGATTGTGTTGGTTCACCTTCAGGATCACAAACCCCTGCTTGGTTCGCACCACATCAGAAACGCTGCCCGGCTTCATTCCGAAGGTCATATCTTCAAGTTGCTGGGCCAACATGCCACGCTTGAATTGTCCCAGTTCTCCGCCCTGATCGGCGCTCGGCCCGTCAGAGGACTTCTTCGCCACTTCATCGAACTTTGCGCCTGCCTTGATGCTCGCCAGCAACTGCTTGGCTTTTTCTTCGGCCGCAGCGACCTTTGCTGGGTCGTCAGGCGGAGGGGGCGCATTGGGATCGACACTCACGTCGGTACTTCCCGTGGACACCAGAATCTCGGACAGATCGACAGATTCAGGCTGCTCCAGCTCGGACTTGTGCTTGTCGTAATAGTCCTGCTTTTCCTTTTCCGTGATCTGGATATGCGGCGCAACTTCGTGCGCAATCACCTGCTGCGTGATGATCTGGTTACGAATGCCTCCCTTGAAGTCCTCAAAGGAAACGCCCTGCTTCGCCGCTTCTTTCTCCAGATCGTCCATGGTCTCGAGCTTTAACTGTTTGCGCAGGTCATCCAGCTTCTTCACCAATTCGGTGTCGCCGGTAATTCCCAGATCTTTGCCTTTAGCAAGAAGCAACTGCTGATCGATCAGATCGCGCAGGAGGTCTTTCTCTTTGTCCTTCGCGCGTGGATCGGTCTCGGGAATGTTTTGCTGCTTGAGCTCATCCTGCAGCTCGGTCTTGCCTTTTGCCAGATCCGAGCGCGTGATGATGGAGTCGTTGACACGGGCAACAATCTCCTCGATCACCGTATCGGCGGCCATCGACAACGAGAGCAGGAAAACGGCTAAGGTGCTGAGCAGGCATGTACGGCGATTAAACATGGAGTTCTTTTTATTCTACGCCACGTCAGACGCGTACCCGGCATGAAGGAGTGAGGTTGAATGAGCACCAAACCCCGACTCGTATGGGCGGCGTACATCTGGACGGAGCCATGTCTGAACCGGTAACTTACGGGAACGCCAACCCCCGCCCGTTTGCTACTCCGCACGGCGTGGACTAGCTTTTGCGGAGCGGTCAGCATGGTAACCTCAACCTGAATGTCGGCCCCCGATTCCATCTTTGTCCGCGCCTGTCGGCGCATTCCTGTCGAGAGCACGCCGGTGTGGCTCATGCGCCAGGCGGGGCGATATATGCCGGAATATCGCCGGGTTCGGAAACAACACTCGATTCTCGAAATCTGCAAGAACCCGGAGCTCGCCGCGGAGGTGACGGTCACCGCAGCCGAGCGCCTCGGAGTAGACGCCGCCATTATTTTTGCTGACCTGCTTCTTCCACTGGAAGTGATGGGATTGGACTTCGAATTTCGGGAGGGCGAGGGGCCGAAAATCGCCAGTCCAATTCGCGACAGCAATGCGATCGCGCGAATAAAGACCGATCGACCCGAAGACCTTGGATACGTATCCGAAGCCGTCAGCATGGTGGCGCGGCACTTCGCCCATCGGCTGCCGGTAATCGGATTTTGCGGCGCGCCGTTCACTCTCGCAAGCTACATGATTGAGGGCGGAGGCTCGCGGCAATATTCCGAGACGAAGCGCTTGATGTATGGAGATCCGGAAGCGTGGGAGGAGCTGCTGCGGAGGATCGTGCGCGTGGTTTCACAATTTGCCGCGCAACAGGTAAGCGCTGGCGCAGACGTGCTGCAGGTGTTCGACAGCTGGGCCGGCAGTCTCTCGCCGAGCGATTACGCCCGGTTTGTCTTGCCCCAAACCAAGGTTCTCATTTCGGAACTCAAAGCAACCGGAGCTCCAGTCATTTACTTTGCCACTGACTCAGCCATGCTGCTCCCCTACATCAAACAAACGCGCGCGGAAGTGATCGGAGTCGATTGGCGGATTGCCATCGACGACGCCTTCGAAATGCTGGGGCCGAACTTCGCGGTCCAGGGAAATTTGGATCCCGCTGCCCTGTTCGCGCCGGAACGGGAGCTCCGCCGCCAAGTTCGCGAAGTGCTCGAGCGCGCTGCTGGACGCGCCGGCCATATCTTCAATCTGGGCCATGGCATCCTCCCTGAGACTCCTGTGGAGAATGTCCTCGCGTTGATCGATGAAGTACACGCATACAGCGCGACCCGCAATCAGTCACCTTCCTCAAGCGTAGCTTTTTAGGCATGAGCACCGCCGTCCTGCTTCTCGCGCATGGCACGCCCGACAGCGTCGAGGACATTCCCGAATACCTGCGCAATGTAACCTCCGGCCGTGCCATTCCCGATTCGGTTATCACGGAGATACAGCATCGCTATGGCCTTATTGGACGCTCGCCGCTCACCGCGATCACGTTGCGACAGGGCGAGTTGTTAGCCGAGTCGTTAAGCGTTCCGGTGTACGTCGGAATGCGCAACTGGAAGCCATATATCGCTGAGGCGTTGCGGCAGATGCGGCTGGCAGGAATTCAGAAAACCATCGCGATCTGCCTTGCTCCGCAGAACTCCCGGACGAGTGTTGGACTCTATCGCAAAGCAATCGAGCATAACGGGGGAGATATCGACATCGATTTTGTGGAGTCCTGGCACGCTCATCCGCTGCTGATATCAGCCTTTGCCGCGCGGCTCGAGAACGCTCTCGCAACGCATGGTAAGCAGACACCGGTAATTTTCACGGCTCATAGCGTGCCCGCTCGCACCATCACCGACGGCGATCCTTATGAGCGACAGGCGCGCGAGACCGGCAATCTGGTTGCCGCCAAAGCTAAGCTGCCACGGTCGCAATATAAGTTTGCCTTTCAGAGTCAGGGAATGTCCGGCGGGCCGTGGATTGGTCCCACGGTTGAGGAAACCATGCGCGAGCTGCGCGAACAAGGCCAGGACCGAGTACTGATTCAGCCAATTGGGTTCCTTTGCGACCATGTGGAAATCCTCTACGACATCGACATTGCCTTTCGCGAGCTTGGTTCCGAAATAGGACTTCAAGTGCTTCGAACAGAGTCGCTAAACGAGTCTCCGCTGCTGATCGCAGCTTTGGCGGCGTTGGTTTCCGAAAGGCTCTCAGTTCAGGCTGCTGCATCGAACCTTGGGGAGTTCTAGCTAACGGACACGCGGAGGCCTTCCGACCTAGGAAAGCGACCACGAATGCCATCCAAAGCAGGAATAAAAATCCTTGCTCTACCGTTAAAATCACCGAATCACGAAAACGCAAAATCCCGAACTATCTCCCGTGCGGGTGGCCATCATCGGCGGCGGCATCTCCGGGCTTACGACCGCTTTCTATCTTGAGCAGGAGCGGCGGCGGGGCGCGCCGGTGCAGTTTGTCCTGTTTGAAGCGGAGCCGCGCTTTGGCGGTGTGATTCGCACCGAGCGCGTCGATGGCTGCGTGATCGAGGCGGGCCCGGATTCATTTCTAAGCGCAAAGCCGTGGGCGCGTGAGCTGTGCGACGATCTCCGCCTTTCCTCGCAGCTGATCGGCTCGCGCGACACTCACCGACGCACGCACATTCTGCTTCGCGGAAAACTCGAGCCGCTTCCCGATGGGATGCAGTTCATGAGTCCCACCAAACCGGGACCGATCGTGACCTCTCGCCTCTTCTCTACACGGGCGAAGCTGCGCATGCTGCGCGAGTATCTTGCACCTCCTGAACCGCTGGCGCCGGATGAAGACCAAAGCGTTGCCGACTTTGTTTCACGGCACTTTGGACCGGAGATGGTGGAGCGGGTCGCCGATCCGCTGCTTGCCGGCATTTACGGCGGAGATGCCGCGCGGCTGAGCGCCCGCGCAACGTTGCCTACGTTTCTGGACTCCGAATCACGTTATCGCAGTCTCATCCGTGGCGCCCTGGCAGCGAAGTCGGCACACAAACGGGGCACGACGCCTGCTCCGCTCTTTACTTCTATGCGCGACGGAATGCAGCGCATGGTCGATGCAATCGTGCGCCAACTTCCTCGCGAGACCTTACGCTGCTCCCAGCCAGTCGATCCGTTGCAGCTTCGCGACGGAGTCTGGCGCCTTACTTCACGGGAGGAGGCTGCCGAGTTTGAGCAAGTTGTTCTAGCGCTTCCTGCGCACACTGCAGCGAAACTGTTATCGCGCGTGCCCGACGCGAGCCGTCTGATTGAGATCCTTTGGGAATTTTCTTATACCTCGGCTGTAACGGTCGCATTGAAATACAGAAGCAATGAGCTCAGGCTGCCGCCGGGTTTCGGATTTCTTGTTCCGCGCAGTGAGGGCAAACGGATTATGGCTTGCACGTTCGTGCACAACAAATTCGAGAACCGGGTTCCCGAAGGCGTTTCCCTACTGCGCGTCTTTCTCGGGGGAGCGCGCGATGAAAACGCGACCGAGTTGAGCGACAGTGAAATTGTTGAGATTGTGCGCCGCGAGCTGCGCGAAATTCTTAATGTCACCGCCGAACCAGAGCTTTCGCGTGTCTTCAAATGGAAGAACGCGATGGCGCAATACGAGGTCGAACACGCACTACGCGTGGCGCGCATGGAAATGCACGTCCAGCGATTCCCCGGCCTCCACCTGACCGGAAACGCATATCAGGGAATTGGGATTCCCGATTGCGTACGCCTCGGCCGCTCGGCGACGGACGCGATCATGCGCCGCATGCGCGCCCAACGCGCTTCTTCATAGATAAAAAAAATCGGGCGGACCGAAGTCCGCCCAGTCGCTTTGTCTGCTGTTCGTTCTATTGTTGTAGCTTGCTGAGCCGGGCGCTTAGCGCATCATCGACTCGAACTCCTGCCGCTGATCGCGGGTAAGAATGGAAGCAAACCGCTCTTTGGTCTTCCGTCGGATCTGCTGGAACTCTATGCTTTTCTGCTCGTCGCTGAGTTCGGTCTGGTGGTGCAGCTGCGCCACCGACTGGCGCTCGCTTCCCAGCAGGCTCTCCAACTGATGCTCCTGCTCCATAGAAAGATCCAGGCGCTCGGCAACCATCTCGAGCACATCGCGCTCGCCGCGGATCGGCTGGGAAGGCAGCTTTGCCGCCGTCGATCCGGCACCTATGGAGGTGCCGGCGAAGGCCATGGCGGGCGTGTGGATGGCCTGCTGAGCCATCAAAACGGGCGCAGCCAATAAAGTTCCAATTGCCGCCGAGATGCCAAATCGCCTAGTCATATCAAATACTTACAAACCCCTAACTGCAAAGGGAGACTCGAACTTGTTATTCAGCCTATCCCAACTAGGACATTCACAAAAGTAACTTCGGTTACTTGCGCAGCCGGAAACTAGCACAGCCAAAACTTCGTAACCCGAAGCAGTGTTGGTACTTAGGGCCGGAGGTTTTTATGAGGAAAGCGGCTGTATTGGGTTCGATCTTTGCGTTATTGCTGGTCGCTGGTCGCGTGGGCGCAAAGACACAGCAGCAGACCAGTTCTCCA
>JAFAUE010000015.1 GCA_019243475.1 Acidobacteriota bacterium
AACACCGGCGTGGGGCCGGACTACGTGACGCTCGATCTCAGATTAGGCAAGGGCTTTAAATTCGGAGAAAGGGCTGCATTGCAGTTCACTGCGGAGGCATTCAATCTTGCCAATCGTACGAACTACTCCAGTGTAAACAACATTGTCGGCGCGAACTTTGCCCCGCCGTTCAACGTTCATGGCACCGCACAGCTTTCTCCCAGCCAGCCATTGGGATTCACATCGGCCTTTCCAAAACGGGAAATTCAACTGGGACTGCGACTCACGTTTTGAGTAGAAGCAGGCAGCCCACATTTTGAGGAGCATCTATGAAGCGATTGAGAATGGGCCTCGCAGGTTTAAGTGTCATAGTAATAACGGCGTTGTCTGCCGTGTCGGTCCACGCGCAAGTGGTGACCGGAACTTTGGGCGATGGTTCGACCTACCTGATTGAGGTTCCGCCGAACTGGAACAAGACGCTGTTTCTGTACAGCCACGGATATGTGGTGCCGGGAAGTTCGAATCCGGCGCAGGACGTGGGCGATCCCGCAACGCGCCAGTTCATGCTGGCGAATGGATATGCGCTGGCAGGATCCTCCTACGCAACCACCGGATGGGCGGTTCACGAGGCGCTGCCGGACCAGATCGCGGTACTCGATATCTTCGACGCTCAGTTCGGTAAGCCTCAACGCACCATTGCCTGGGGCCATTCGCTGGGCGGAATGATCACTGCCGGCTTGATTCAGCGCTTTCCTGACCGCTTCGACGCTGCTCTGCCCATGTGCGGCGTGGTCGCCGGCGGAATCGCGACTTGGAATACGGGGCTTGACGGTGCTTTCGCCTTTAAGACTCTCCTTGGCGCCGGTGCGCCACTGCAGCTAGTCAACATTCAGGGCAATCCCCTGGCGAATCTCGGACTTGCGGAAAATCTCCTTGCCTCGGCTCAGCAGACACCACAGGGTCGCGCTCGCATCGCTCTGGCCGCCGCCTTGGGGGATCTGCCGGGATGGTTTGTGCCGCTCAGTCCGGAGCCCTCGGCCAGCGATGTTGCCGATCAGGAGATGAACCAGTTCTTATGGGATCAGCAAGTGAACTTTCCCTTCGGTTTCGCATTCCGGGCTGAACTGGAAGCGCGCGCCGGTGGAAACGTCTCCTGGAATACCCGCGTGGATTATCCCCGGCAGCTCGCGCGATCGCCGTTGCGCGACGAGGTTCGGACGCTCTACCAGCAGGCGGGACTCGATCTTGGCGCCGATCTCGACACTCTGAACGATGCCGCACGGATCAGCGCGAATGAGGATGCGGTCGAATATCTGAATCAGAACATCACATTCAACGGCAACATTCGAGTTCCCGTGTTGACCATGCACACGACGGGAGACGGTCTGGTGGTCGTCGAACAAGAAAGCGCATACGACGATGTAGTCGATGAAGCAGGGCACGGCCGACTGCTGCGCCAGACGTTCGTGCACCGCGCGGGCCACTGCGCATTCACTCCGGCGGAGACGGTCACCGCAGTGCAGAACTTGCTTCATCGTCTGGATACGGGCAAGTGGCCCAATCTCGATGATGAGACGTTGAATACGGAAGCTACTGCTTTGGGACCTCTGAATATCTTTGCTTCCCAAGGACAAGTGGTGCCCACGCCGGCGGCCTTTGTGGACTTCCACCCTGCTCCAGAACCTCGACCCTTCGATGCATTTGAAGCCTGCAAGCTGAACGATGACGAGCGAGGGTGTCACCGCAGCTTCGATTTCTTTCACGACCGCGATTGAGCTCCTGGCTGGTAGAGATGCGGCATTGCCCCATTTCTACCAGCGTCTCTTCTGCGTCCTTCTTTTATGAATGTTCCCTTAACTCCAATTCGATTTCTGCGTTACGCCGAAGAGCAATTTCCCAAAAAAGAAGCAATCGTTTGCCGAAATGAACGGTACACATATGCTCAATTCGCCGAGCGAGCAGGCCGGCTTGCAGGAGCGCTGAGGAAAATCGGCGTCGAGTCGGGAGATCGAGTTGCCTTTCTCAGCGTGAACTGTCACCGCTTGCTTGAGGCCTACTACGGAGTCCTGGAAGCTGGCGCTGTCCTGCTGCCCTTAAACGTTCGCCTGGCTGCGGCAGAGCTGACTTACATTCTGCGTGATGCCAGTCCGAAAGTACTGCTCTTCGAGAAGGTGTTTTTGCCGATTGTCGATGCTTTTCGCGCGCAGGTTCCGATTGAGAAATTTGTCTTGATGGACGAGCAGCCGGGATCGTCGTGGTTGCTACCGAACAGCTATGAGGACCTGATTGCGGCGGCTTCACCTCATCGCGCCGATTTGATGCAGGTGGACGAGAACTCGATTGCCGAGATGTTCTACACCAGCGGCACGAGCGCGAACCCCAAAGGCGTGATGCTGAGCCATCGCAATATCTATCTGCACGGCCTGAATGGCTGCCTGACGTTCGACGCTACGCGCGAGCACGTCCACCTGCACACGATCCCGCTGTTTCATGCCAACGGCTGGGGATCGGCGCACAGCATCACGATGGTCGGCGGAAAGCACGTGATGATTCAAAAGTGGGACTGCGGAGAGATGTTCCGTTTAATTGAACGGGAGCGGGTCACCGGCTGCGCGCTGGTGCCGACAATGGCCATCGCTTTGGTCAATTCTCCCGAGATCGGCAAGCACGATCTCAGCAGCCTGCAGCGCATCAACATTGGCGGGGCGGCCTCGTCTCCAACTTTGGTGAGGGAAGTTGAGGAAAAATTCGGGTGCATCTGTTACGCCGGATATGGGCTTACCGAGACCTCGCCGGTGCTCACAATCGCAATCAGTAAGCCTGGCTGTGAATGGGAAGGCGACGATCGCTATCGCAAGCAGGCGATGACGGGCTACGCCATGCCCGGAACGGAACTGCGGGTGGTCGATGCAAACGATAACGACGTTCCTCATGATGGACGTACGATCGGGGAAGTCGTGGCCCGCGGCGACGGCGTGATGATGGGTTACTGGAATCAGCCGGAAGCAACTGCGCAGGCAATGCGCAACGGGTGGCTACACACCGGCGATCTTGCCAGCATGGACGAAAACGGGTATCTGCTGATCGTTGATCGCAAGAAAGACATCATCATCAGCGGCGGCGAGAATATTTCCTCGCTCGAAATCGAGAAGACGCTGGCAGCACATCCGGCAGTCTATGAAGTCGCCGTTATCCCGGTCCCGGACGAGAAATGGGGTGAGACGCCGAAGGCGCTGGTTATTCGCAAGCCGGAAACCGAAGTCACGGAACGCGAGCTGATCGACTTCTGCGCTTCGCGCATCGCGCATTACAAGTGCCCGCGGTCGGTCGAGTTTCTTTCGTCGTTGCCTAAAACGGGAACAGGAAAAATTCTCAAGCGGGAACTTCGGGAGAAGTATTGGAAGCAAGGAACCATTCGACCGGAGATGGCGGTTGAGGGAAAGAAGTAGGCGATAAGCGATAGGCAATAAGCAATAAGCAATAAGCAATAAGCAATAAGCAATAAGCAATTGGCAATAGGCGAAAGCTAACCCGGTAATTTCGGCATTTGACGAATCAACCTTGGATGAAGCCATTCTGTCCATCGCTTATCGCCTATTGCTTATTGCCTATCGCCCATCCCACTCCCGGTGAACACATGAATGAACTTGTCCATTACAAACTTGCCGACGCCGTTGCAATCGTCACGATCGACAACCCTCCGGTAAACGCAATCAGTCCGGCAGTGGTTGAAGGCATTGCAGAAGCTCTGGAGCAGTTTCAGAGCGACGGCTCCGCTCAAGCCGCAGTGCTCGTCGGGGCAGGCAAGACATTTGTCGCCGGCGCAGACATAAAGGAATTCGGCAAAATGCTTGCGGGCCAGTCTCGTGGTCTAGAACTGCCCGGGCTTCTGAACAAAATTGAGCTTTGCCCTAAGCCAATCGTCGCGGCGATTCACGGAAATGCTTTTGGCGGTGGTCTGGAGCTTGCGCTGGCTTGTCACTACAGGGTTTCCGCCGCCGGCGCCACACTGGGGCAGCCTGAGGTAAGACTTGGACTCATTCCAGGAGCGGGTGGAACGCAGCGCCTGCCCAGATTGATTGGATTAGAAAAAGCAGCGCGGATGTGCGCCGAAGGCAATCCCATTTCTGCCAAAGAAGCACTCAGCAGCGGACTGGTGGACAGCATAATCGATGCCGACCTCATCTCCGGCGCTAGCGCGTTTGCGCGTGAAGTAGCCGGTCGGCCAGTTCCGCGGACGCGCGATCGCAATGACCGAGGCGTCGAGGCAAGTCATACATCAGCCATCATTGCTGCGGCACGTGAGAATGCGCGCAAAAAGTTGCGCAACTGGATTGCTCCGCAGCTTGCCATTGATGCCGTCGAAGCTTCTGCGACTCTGCCGTTCGAGAAAGGCCTTGAGCTGGAGCGAAAGTCATTTCAGCAATGTCTTTCTTCGGATCAATCGAAAGCGCTGATTCACGTTTTCTTTGGTGAGCGCGAAGTCGCTAAAGTTCCAGACATTCCCAAAGAGACACCGCTCATTCCTATTCAGACCGCGGCCGTGGTTGGCGCAGGGACCATGGGTGCGGGAATTGCCATGGTATTTG
>JAFAUE010000120.1 GCA_019243475.1 Acidobacteriota bacterium
GAGGCGAGCTGGAGATACAAGCGGGTGAACCTGCGCGAATCCTTCGTGCGCTATCAGCCGAACTTTGCGTCAATCAACGCGCGCCAGATTCCAGACCTGCAGGATTTCTCGGCTCGCGCCAGTTACGACCTCACAGACTGGCTGCTGGTCGATGGTACAGTGCGGCGCTCCAATAACGACCTGCGCCATCAACTTCCATTCGAAACAACTTTCTGGGGACCGGAAGCTCACTTTCTGCTGCACGATCTTTCGTTCTACCGGCATGGGACGCTGGAGTTGGGATATCGCCATCGCGATATTCAAGGATCTGACAGTTCGATCAACCAGTTCGTCCGCATTCCTTATGCCGAATTGGGAATCCAGGCCGGCACTGCCGTGTTCACGATTGGATACGAGCGGCAAAATGCGGTTGACAACATCACCGCCGCGCAGAGCAATAACAGTAACCGGGTTTACGCCGGCGTGCGCGGAGTCTTTGACCTGGGCGGCTGGCATTTGAATCCCAACACGCGTTTCGAACTCAATCGTGAGGGTCACCGGCCGGGCTTTCCCAACGACATCGCGCTGCTCTATGACTCGAACCGTCTGGCGACGGCAGGGATATTCATCGAAGCTCCGAAGTGGTTCATTCTGGAACTGGCGTACCGCGATACCTCGGCGACGATCTTTGGTCCTGCGGGATATCGCCGCCCATCCTACAAAGCCGCCATTACGTACAAGATACATAACGACGAAAACACTAAATTTATCTTCGCGTTTGAGCGCAATAATAACCTCTACTTCAACTCCCCCAACTTTGACGAGCGCATCTGGTCCGGCACTTTTGTGTATCGTTTTGGGAAACGGGGATAGTAAGGCGACTTGGTAATGAAAGAGAAGCTGCAGCGTTTCTGGGGAAATTTCAAGGGCAGCGCGTTCTTGAAGACGATCAAACGCGTTGATTTCGGCCTCGCGGTTGCAGGCACGTTCATCGGCCTTGTGCTGTACGCGTATGCAGAAACCAGCGGACGCAATGCCGCGGGGCTGAGATTTCTGGAGAACGTTGAAGCCCGCTCGCTCGACGCCCGCTTCAACCTACGCGGCGAGCGCCCGCATGACCAGAACATCGTGATCGTTGGCCTGGACGAAAAGACCCTGCAGCAGGTGGGCGCCTTTCCCATTCCCAGAAACGATTACGCGAAGATGGTCGACGAACTCGCTAAAGACGGCGCCAGCATCGTCGCTTTTGACGAGGCGTTTCCCGTTCCTGAGAAGAACTCTGCTGTTGAAGCTTTAAAGAAGCTTCAAGGTGAAGTGCAGGGACGAACCTCTCCTCAAGTCCTCGAACAAATCCGCGATCTGCAGGCGAAGAGCAACAACGATGCCATCTTGGCCGAGTCGCTTAAGCGAGCCGGCAATGTTGTACTCGCACACCTGTTCCTCGATCCCGATCGCGCCAAGTCTGTCAGCCAACCCGGCGCGGAGGCGTATCTGAATACGCTTTCCATGCATTCCTTCCCCCAAGTGATCAAGCTGAAGCACGGCCGCGATTTCGACCTAAACAGGACGTGGCTGGATGTAGCGCAGGGTCTGGTCGCGCAGGGCGTGTTCGCCAACATTCCTTTACTGGCAGACTCGGCGCGCTCTTTCGGATTCTTTGATGAAGAGCCCGATCCCGATGGCTCCTACCGGCGCGCCATTCTGATGGTGCGCTATCAGGACCAGGACTTTTATCCCTCTTTGGACGTCGAGACCGTCCGGCAACTTCGCAACATCAAAGACGACGATCTTATCGTGTACATGGCGGAAAACGGAGTCGATCACATCGAACTCGGCCCCGAATTGGTGCGACCTGCGCATGACGGCACCGCACTGATTAACTTTGCCGGTCCCTACAAAACCTACAAGCATTACTCGATGATCGATGTCATCGACGGCCGCTTCACTCCCGGAACATTCCGCAACAAAATCGTGGTCTTCGGTCCAACCGCGGTTGCGATCGGCGACATCCGCAATACGCCATTCCTGATTTCAAAGGAAGGGCGTCGCGCCGACTACATGGGCGTGGAGCTGCATGCGAATACGATCGACAATCTTCTTCATGCCGATGAACGCGGCCGCGGATTCCTGAGGCGCGGTTACCGCGAAGAAGCCATCGACCTCTGCTTTATCGTTGCTCTCGGATTCGGCCTCGGCTACTGGTTCAGCCGTACGCCGCCGCTGACCGCTACGCTGAGCCTGATTGTTGCCCTGGCACTGTTCAGCGGCATTGTCTACGGCGCGTTTTCCTATTTCGGGATGTGGCTGAGCTTCGTGATTCCCGCCGGCACGCTGGTCACAAACTATGCCAGCATCACCAGCTTCCGCATGATCTTCGAAGAGCGCGAGAAGCGGAAAGTTCGCAAGACATTCGAGCGTTATGTCTCGCCGGGCGTGATTGCTCTCATCGAGAAGGATCCAAAAAAGTATTTCAAGCCGGGCGGCGAATCGAAAGAACTGACCGTGATGTTCAGCGACATCCGCTCATTCACCACCATTGCTGAGGGACTCACGCCGGACGAGCTGGTTTTCCTGCTGAACCAGTATCTAGGCGAGATGACCGACATTCTGTTTCGGAGATGGGGCACGCTCGACAAGTACATCGGCGACGCGATTATGGGATTTTGGGGCTCGCCGTTCCCGCAGACCGATCACGCAATTCGGGCTTGTTCCTGCGCACTCGACATGCGCGCGCGCCTGCAGGAGCTGAATGTTCAGTGGCTGACGGAAGGGCGCAAGAAGCTGGCCATCGGCATCGGCATCAACACCGGCGAAGTGAATGTCGGGAACATGGGATCGACGCGCCGGTTCTCCTGGACGGTGATGGGCGACAACGTGAATCTTGCCTCGCGTCTCGAGGGCATTACCAAGGAGTATCACGTGCAGTGCGTCGTCTCGGAATCCACGTACCGAGCGACAAAAGACCAATTTGTCTTCCGGGAGATCGATCGGATCAAGGTGAAGGGGAAGACGCTGCCGGTCACGATCTATGAGTTGCTCGACTGGGCGAAGAATGAGGAGCTCTATACCGAACGAATCGTGCGCTTCTCCGAGGCGCTCACTGCGTATCGCCGCCAGCAGTGGGACGAGGCCATTGAGCTGTTCACCACGCTTAAAGACAAGTTCCCGGACGACGGTCCGTGTGAAACGTTTATTGCTCGCGCTCATGAGCTCATGGAAGCTCCGCCGGAACCAGAATGGGATGGCGTGTACGCGATGAAGACGAAGTGAGAAGAATTTGTGATTTCGTGATTTTGTAAATTTTGCGGTTTCCCTCCCCCACGGCTTCAGCTCTGGATTTCTAAAGTCAAAAATGACCGGACGTGTGTCAATTCGTTGCCTCTTCTGGGCGGTTATGCCGTTGTGCGCGGCTACGCTCTCCCTCGCTGCCGATGCTCCGCCCGTTCCCGCCGGCCAAACTGCCGGCAAAATCACGGCGCTCCTTCCTACCGCGCATGTAATCCGCGGAGACGGTAAGCAGGCTGTCACTAGCGATGCGGCAAAGGGGCAGGAGCTCATCTGGCAGGACCTGGTGCGCACGGACAAAGGCGGTCGCGCGCGGATTACGCTCAACGACCAGTCCATCCTGTCGCTTGGCTCGCAAGCCGAATTGCGCATCGTGAAGCACGACGCTCGCGCCCAGCAAACCCTGCTGGAGATGACCTTCGGCCGGGTTCGCGCGCAAGTCTCCACTGTCACGCGCGACGGCGGCAGCTTCCAGGTCCGCACGCCGACTGCGGTCGCCGGTGTGATCGGCACAGACTTTGGCACGGATGCCAGCGAGCCGGGAATCACGACCTTCGTTTGCATGTCCGGGACAGTCCAAATCGGGAATTCCGATCCGAGCGTTCCCGGCAGGGTAGCGTGCGCTGCAGGCCAGACTACGACAGTCAAAAGCGGCCTCCCACCGTCGCCGCCGAAACCTGCTACCCAGCAGCAGATCAATCAAGTGATCATGGACACTGAGCCGGCGAGCATCAGCGCCTTTGCGCCTGCGTCGGCTTTACTTGGCGCCGTCGTTGATGCCGTGGCAAGTGGCACGCACATGGCCGGCTTGAGTAGCGTGAGCATTACTGGCTCGGGAGTGCAGGCGTCCCTGGTCCCGGGA
>JAFAUE010000166.1 GCA_019243475.1 Acidobacteriota bacterium
CCATCGTGCCTATCTCGATCATCTCCACCGGCGCCATCTCTTTCGACGCTGCGCTGGGCGTCGGCGGCTTTCCCCGCGGACGCGTGGTTGAAGTCTTCGGTCCGGAATCGTCCGGCAAGACCACCATCACTCTGCAGGTAATCGCCGAGGCGCAGAAAACCGGCGGCATGGCGGCGTTTGTCGACGCCGAGCACGCGCTCGATCCCATCTATGCCAAGAAGCTCGGAGTGGATGTCGATAATCTTCTGGTTTCGCAGCCGGACTACGGCGAGCAGGCGCTTGAGATCACCGAAGCCCTGGTGCGCTCCGGCGCGATCGACGTCCTGGTCGTGGACTCGGTAGCCGCGCTAGTTCCCAAAGCGGAACTCGATGGCGAGATGGGCGACAGCCACGTTGGTCTGCAGGCGCGTCTCATGTCGCAGGCACTGCGCAAGCTCACCGGCACGGTCTCCAAGTCGCGCACCTGCCTCATCTTTATCAATCAAATCCGCGAAAAAATCGGCGTGATGTTCGGCAATCCTGAGACCACGACCGGCGGCCGCGCCCTGAAGTTCTATTCGTCCGTCCGCGTCGATATCCGCCGCATCGCCGCGATCAAAGACGGTGACAACGTGGTCGGCTCGCGCACCAAGGTAAAAGTTGTAAAGAACAAAGTTGCAGCGCCCTTCCGCGAAGCGGAGTTCGACATCATGTACGGCGAAGGAATCTCCCGCGAAGGCGACATGCTCGACCTGGCGGCGAACCATAACATCGTCGAGAAGTCGGGCGCCTGGTTCAGCTACAAGGGCGAGCGCATCGGCCAGGGCCGCGAAAATGCCAAGCTCTTCCTGAAAGACAACAAAGACATCGCCGTAAAGATTGAAGCCGAAGTGCGCAAAACCCTGGGCTTGGTCATCGGTCAGGAGAAAGCCGCAGCGGCAGCCGCAGGTCCTAACGGCGCAGCCGAGCACGCGCATCATCCGGCGCCAGCGCCAGCAAGGCCAATCCCGATGCAGCGGAAGTAGAAGAGCTGTCAGCTTTCGGCTCTCAGCAGTCAGCCAGAGATGCCTGACCTGAGAACAGAGAGGAAATGGAAAGTATCGCCGTCAGAAATCCATTTTCTCTGTGACCCTTCGTGAGAACTTCGGGTCCTTCGTGTTCGCTCTTCGGCCCCAAATGGAAAACGCCAGAACTGGTTGGTCCTGGCGTTCATCTTCGGGTCCTATCGCGGGCCCAGAATTTCCATCGAAATCGTTGAGCACTCCCCCAAATGCCTTCACGACTTCTCGTTTTCCTATTTAGCAATTCCCGAGCCAAACGTTGAATGCTTTCAAGTTGCTGATTCTACGTGCATTCACTTTTCCACTCTCAGAGTGCGAAAAATGGCAAGATGCAACTGTTTGCACACATTCCCTTGGGAAGGGAAATCGCTAACCGGTATATAGTTCTTAGCAGCACACCGCCCGTCCCATGAAGCAGATCAAGGCGATCTATCCCGGCTCGTTCGATCCGCTAACCAACGGCCATCTCGACCTCATCGAGCGCGGCAGCAAGATCTTCCACGAACTGGTAGTCGCCATCCTCCGCAATTCGGAAAAAGAACCTCTGTTCGACGTGGCCGAACGCCGCGAGATGCTGATCGCCGCCACTCGGCGCTGGCCTAACGTGAAGATAGACACTTTCTCCGGCCTGCTGGTCGACTACGTGGTCGATCAGAAAGCTAACGCCGTGCTGCGCGGCATACGTGCGATCAGCGACTACGAGTACGAGCTGCAGATGGCGCTCATGAATCGCAAGCTCAACGCCTCAGTGGAAACCATTTTCATGATGCCGGCGGAGGCGTATTCGTATCTGAGCTCGCGTCTGGTGAAGGAAGTTTTCCGGCTCGGCGGTTCGGTGCGCCAATTAGTTCCGCCGGAAGTGGAAGAACGGTTGTATAACAAGTTTCGAGCGGCGACTTCCGCCGCCGGCGACGGCAGACTCTAACTCCCCGGAGGCACGATGGCCACGATCACCGCAATCAGCAGCCCGTTCTCGGCGCGCGTCAACCGCATTGAAGTTTCCGCCACCATCGCCATGACCGCCGAGGCGGCCAAGCTGCGCGCGAAAGGCGTCGATCTGCGTGACCTGTGCATGGGTGAACCGCACTTCAACACTCCGCAGCATGTCAAAGACGCCGGCATTAAGGCCATCCAGGAGAACTTCACCAAGTACACCGGAGTGAGTGGCATTCCGGAGCTGCGCAAAGCTATCGTCAAGCGCCATGCCGAAGACTTCGGCTCCGATTACAAGCCGGACGAGGCGGTCGCATCTACCGGCGGTAAGCAGGCATTGTTTAACGCTGTCCAGGTGCTGGTCGATCACGGCGACGAGGTTATCGTTCCAGTTCCATATTGGGTCTCGTTCAAGGACATCGTCGAGTACGCCGGCGGCAAGTGCGTCTTCGTCGATGGCGACGAAGAGCAGGACTTCCGCCTGACGGCCAAGATGATCGAGCGTGCCGTCACTTCGCGCACCAAGGCGATCATTCTCAACACGCCGTGCAATCCCTCGGGCGCGGTGATGTCGGCGGACGATCTGCGCGACGTCGTGCTGATGGCGCACCGCCGCGGCATCTACGTGGTCTCCGACGAGTGCTACGTCTATCTCAACTACACCGGAGACATTCAGTCGGCCGGCTCGATTCATGAAGCCAAAGAACACCTCGTGATCGTCGGCTCGCTGTCAAAGACCTACGCCATGACGGGATGGCGTTCCGGCTACGCGCTTGGCCCGGCAACAGTGATTTCCGAAATCAGTAAACTGCAGAGCCAGTCAACTTCGAACCCCGCGTCAATGGTGCAGAAGGCCGCAGTCGCAGCGCTGGAGGGTCCGCAGGATTGCATTCAGGAATTTCGTGCCGACTACGTTCGCCTGCGCGACCAGGTGCTCGCAGATCTCGCAAAGATTCCCGGGATTCGCTGCGCCAAGCCGCAAGGCGCGTTCTATGTCTATCCCAACATTTCTGCTTACCTCGGACGTTCAGGACTGAAGTCGAGCAGCGATGTCGCCAACCGTCTGCTGCACGAGGCGCACATCGTCACCGTGCCGGGCGAAGCCTTTGGAACGCAAGAGCACATTCGACTCTCCTACGCGACCAGCAGCAAAGCGCTGACCGAGGCTCTCGACCGCATGCGGAACTTTTTCGCTTCGGTGTAGAGCAATGACCTTCCAGCTGCGATCGAAGGTTCTTACCGCGCTGCTGCCAGCCGTGTGCCTTCTCACGGCAAGCGCATTCGACTACAAGCCGCCGGAGATCCAGCCCGCCGGCCATGCCGACAAGTATCCGCAGCACGAGACCCACAAAGACGAAGGCGT
>JAFAUE010000036.1 GCA_019243475.1 Acidobacteriota bacterium
TTGAGTTTGGCCGAATTCGGAAGGTTAATAATTTGTGGATAACCTGGGCCAAAAAAGCTTCCGGCTACCAGCTTCCAGCTTCCAGCTAACCGCCAGCTTCAACGCTCGAATGACCGTAGGGCCAACTGGCTGCGAAATCAATGACGCTTATCGGGGCAATGTTGTGGAGGCTTGTGCGGAATGAGGAAAACCGGTGTCGAGGAAGGCGTTTCGGGGTGAGGCGTTTCAGGATAAGGCGTTTCAGTGAAGATCGTTTCAGTGAAAGGCGTTGAAGAGACAATCCTTTCTAAGCCTGCCTAGCGATCTGCCTAACTATGTTTATTTGCACGATGGAGGCGAAACGTTTTTCTTGAAACGTTTTTCTTGAAACGCTTTTTTTGAAACGCCTTTGTCTGAAACGCTTCATCCTGAAACGCTTCTTCTTGAAACGCCTGATGCACTTTTTCGCTACACTTTTCTTATGTCTCGCAGTTTTCTGAAGGCGTTCTGCCTTCTCCTACTCTCCTCGGCGGTTTGGGCGGAGGGCACGCAGTTATGGCAGCAATCGAAATTTGACGAATTCGAAAAAGGCACCAGCAACGGAGTCGCGATCTCCAGCGACGGCCGGCTTCAGCTTGCGCCCGCGCTGAAGTCGATCTATACCTCGCCCTCTACTTATATCTGGCAGGTCGTGAGCGACCCGCAAGGCAATGCCTATCTCGGCGCCGGCTCTCCGGCGCGGGTCTATCGGGTAACGCCCGACGGGAAATCAACCACCATCTTTGAAGCCAAGGAACTTCAGGTACAGGCGCTGGCCATAGACCCAGGCGGCACCATCTACGCGGCTACCTCGCCCGACGGTCGCGTGTACAAGCTGGAGCCGAATGTTCCGGCGCCCGCCGGCAAGAAAAAGCAAAAGCCAGCCGAAGAAGAAAGTGCGACGAGTGCCGGCGCCGATGTCACGTATCGCTCGTCGGTCTTTTTTGATCCCAAGACGAAATACATCTGGGACATCGAACTCGATCCTGCTGGACCCTTGTATGTCGCTACCGGAGACAACGGGCAGATTTTCAAGGTGGACCAAAACGGGCAGGGCTCGGTTTTCTTTAAGAGCGATGAGGCGCACATCCGGTCGTTGGCGCTCATCAAGCCTGCGACTTACGCAGACGAACCCAAGCGCAAGAAGAATGCGGCTCCGGAGCTGAGCACCGTGATTGCCGGTTCCGACGGAAGCGGGCTTATCTATCGCATCTCGCCGGCCGGCGAGGCCTTCGTTCTATACAGCGCGCCCAAGAAGGAAATCACGGCATTGGCCACAGATGCAGCAGGAAACATCTACGCTGCAGGAGTCGGCGAGAAACACGGTGGGGCCACGCAGCCCCTGGTCACGACGGTGACAACCGTATCGACTTCGCCCACAGTACCGCCTCCAAGCAGTACGCCTCCCGCGCAGCCGGCATCGGTCAGCGGCGGCTCGGAGGTCTACTTGATCTCGTCTGATGGCTCACCCAGCCGCATTTGGACGTCGAAAGATGACCTCGTGTACTCGCTCACCTTTTCGAGCAGCGGACAATTGCTTGCCGGTACCGGCAATCGCGGCCACATCTACGAGATTCAGGCAGGCTCGCACTCTGGCGATTATCTCGATCTGGAAAAGCTGAGCGCGAACCAGGTCACATCGATGGCTCGAACCAGCAATGGCGCGGTATATGCCGTGACTGCCAATTTGGGAAAGCTGTTCGTGCTCGGGCCTGGTTTGCAGCCCGACGGAACTTACGAGAGCGACGTCTTCGACGCGCGCAGCTTTTCGAACTGGGGACGCGCTGAGGTGCGCGGCTCAGGAGATTTCGACTTCTTCGCTCGCAGCGGCAACGTGGACAATCCCGACCGCAACTGGAGTCCGTGGACGAAGATCGATCTCAAAAACTCGCAGCGGCTGCCGATTCCGGCGGCTCGCTTCGTGCAGTGGAAGGTAGCGCTGCGTCCAGGCAATGCAGGCGCGGGCATTGATTCGGTTGCGCTCAACTATCTGCCTAAAAATATTGCGCCGGTGATCGAAGACATCAGCGTGCAGGTCGGCGCCCGCATTACGTCGCTTCCATCGCAGAAGCCGGCCACCGAGAGCGTGACGATTCCACTCGGCAATTCAGCTCCGATCGCATCTCCTCTGCATTTCGACTCACCTCCTGCCGCAGTCAAAGACCGTGACTACATCGCGGTGCGCTGGAGCGCGCACGACGACAACGACGACGATCTCGTCTATGCGATCTACTACCGCGGTGACAACGAGACGGAATGGAAGCTGCTCAAAGACAATCTCAGTGACAAGTTCTATTCGTGGGATTCGAGCCTTCTGCCCGATGGAGGATATGAGGTGAAGGTGTTG
>JAFAUE010000098.1 GCA_019243475.1 Acidobacteriota bacterium
CATGGGACCACTTCGCTGATGCATGGCGCCAGAGTCCCATTTCGGGATTAGCGCATGCCAGCACTCCATTCCTGCTTCTACAGGGACAGGCCGACACAACGGATCCGCCCGGCCAATCCGAGGAGATGTATCGTGCGCTGCGGCAGATGGGCGTGCCCGTGGATTTGGTCGAGTATCCGCGGGACAACCATGGTCCTCTGGCCCAGGCCATCTTCGGCGAGCCTACGAGTGAGCCATGGCACGGCTTCGATGCCCGCCAGCGCATCGTCAAGATGCTGGAGAAGGCGTTCGGTGAACAGAGCGCATCATCATCGAATCCGTAACGATGTCTGCTGATCCGTCCGATGCGTTAAATCCGTCTAATCCGTGTTGGGCTTTGAATCATTGCGCCGCGCGGGTTCTGGCCTTCGTCAGCGAGCTCACGAACGCTGCCAAATACAGTCCGGCTGCCAGCCAATAGAGGAAGTGGAAGCCAAAGTACATCGAGTTGTACTCAAGGACTCCACCTACCATCGCACCAAACAGGTTGCTGGCCATTGCGCCGGCAATGTTTTCCGTCCGACTGATGAGGGTCGAAAAGACAATTCCGGCAAAGAAGATTGGACAGGTCAGGATCACAATCGTCAGAAGTCTGCCCGCAACGGTTGGCGCAAATCCTCCGCTTTTAGCGACAGCTAGCCCGATACCCATTGCAGCCAGCAAAAGCAGATATGGAATCAGCGTTCGCCGCAGCCCAAACGCCTGCACTGCGCTGTTGGCGAGATATGCCATGAACAGCACTCCGGCGATGACAATTCCGATCACCTGCCAGGTGTTGCCGAATGCCAGTCCCATTTCGGTAATCGCCTTGGTTTCAATCAGCATGAAACCTGCGCCGAGGAAGAAGAAAGCCGCGTGGCTCAAGCGCGGACGCTCCGGCAGGAAGTTGCCGAAGATCAGCAGCGACAGGGCCAGCACCAGCGCGATCAGGAACACATACGAAATCGGGTACACGCGCTGCGGCATGTAGAAGAACGGCCAGTCGTCCGTAGCGATATCGGCGCGGATGGCAGGATTAGCGGCAGCCTGGGTCACGTCGCGGAATCCGGTCGCTTGCAGATAGCCGGCCGGCAGCGTCAGATTCCCATCTTTGGACTGCAGGAAGATGACCGAGTTGTCGTAACCCGCGAGTACGCAGATCGGGGCATGCCCGTCGAATGCCTGCTGCATCATCAGGTAGATCTTGTGACCCATCTCACGCGACATCACGGAAAACGAAAGACTCAGGATGCCGTCATCTGCCAGGCGCGCACGCGCCTCGCGCAACGCTTCCACCGTGTACACGTAAGAGTCAAGACGCAGGCTGGAGTTCTGGCTCAACAGCGTATGCGAATCAAGAAGGCCGTAGTCAATCAGGTCGTAGTGCCCGTGAGTGCTGCGCAGGAACGAGCGTGCATCGTCGTTGATCATGTGCACGCGCTGGTCGGAAAAGGGCCGCTCGGGGTGATCCATGCCCAGCGCCTGAATCGCCGGATCGATCTCCACAGCATCCACGTGAGCGGCGCCTGCGCGAAGTGCCGCGGCTACGTCATTGCCTGTACCGGCCCCCACGATGGCTACGCTGCCAACCGGGGTGCGCAGCCGGTAGGGAAACTCGTAATAGACGCCCAGGTGATGCAGGTAGGTTGAACTCTGCTGACTGGGAATCGAGAGATCGTACACGTGCTGGTAATAATGGCCGGCAGCACGTAGAACCATCTGTCCGCTCTCGCCTACACCGCGCTCCAGCAGCTGGTAGGGTGAATAAATCAACTCGGAGCCGGTCGAAACCGGCCACGCCAGAACAATCAACGCAACAAACGACGTGATCGCGGCGGTGAGGAAGGCGCGACGCTGGAAGAGCTGGAACATCAGCAACGCAAACAGGCAAATCGCGAACCAGATCACCGGCGGAGTCCATAGGAAGCTCAACGCCAGCATCAGGACTACACCGAGCAGACTTCCTAAGAGGTTCAGGCGATATGCTCTGAGCTGCTCGGTTCGCAAAAGCATTCGGCCGCACAGCTGTCCGACAGGGACAAACATCAGCGCGGTCAAAAGAAATACAACGCTCAGGAAAAAATAAACCGCTACGTATTGGGAAAAACTCGTGGCTTGTCCCAATCCCATGTTGAGTTGCTCGCGCACCGGCATGATCCTGAGGCTCGCCATGCTGTAGAAGTTCAGGCTGTGACGAAGCGCGATCAGCAGCGCCATCTGGAAAGCCAGCAGCGGCGCCGAGAGGGCCAGATGGATACGCTCCGATTTCGCCAGCGCATAGCCCAGCCCTAGACCGGCAAAGCACGCGAGTAGTCCGAGGTTCTTATAGAAGGCGAACAGCTCCCAGACGGTTCCCTGCCAGCGAATAACGGCAAGCTCGAGCAGAAGACTTAATGCAGCGCTGCCGGTAATGGCAATCTCCAGGAATCTTTCGGGAATCTGATCTGCCGCCCAAGCTTGCTCTTGCGCCAGCCGGTCAATCGGTCCCTCAAGCTTCTTAAAGAGCAGCCGGAACAGTGCGTTCGCAACCACGGCGAGAAGCGCCGCCATGGAAATCTGCAGGCGTAGATTCTGTTGCTCGCTGCCAATCATGGCGCTGCAGCACAGAACGACGAGCGGCAGAACGCTGCTGAGAACAAACGCGATTCTTACCAGTCGCAGAAACGCGTGCGTCGAAGACAAAGGACCGCGCGGCGAGTCCTTTGGGATATTCGAGCTTGCGGTTGATGAGGAGATCGACTCAAAAACAGGGCTGGATTCTACATTCGTGGGCATGAATTCTCGCTAAGAGCGTAGCTTGTGCCGCTTCAAAACGAATGTCAACGCACGAATGCAGTGGTCCTAATGTAACTGTTGGTGCAGCGCTGGGTCAGATGATTTTTGAAGGCAGGTGAGCAGAATCGCTGATTGCACTCTGCTCACCTTCTAAGGGAGAAGACTATGCCACGTCCTCGCGATTGCGATTCTGGAACTGCTCGCAGATCGTACAGCGGCCCACGATGTTCGGACGCTGGCGTCGCAGGTTCTCTTCAAAGCGTGCCCAGCGCTGTCCCTGCCCAGCGTCGGGATAACCCGAAGTGCGTCCCTCGGTAGTGCGTGTGCCTTCACCGCCGACGGTCCCATAGCTCGGCCGATCTGTGGCATGCACGTTCTGCGGCTGGCGCTTCGCTCCGGCAACATCTTCATTGTTGAAAATGGAGTCGCCGACGATCGTCTTGTCGCTCGCGACCGCGTCTCCGGCATTCAATTTGGCGTTGAGTCGATCGTCATAACGATGCGGGACGGGCTGACCAACGTCGCCGGGGCTGGCACCACTACCAGCGCTTCGCCGTGTTGACGAACTGCTGCTCGCCTCGACTTCCTTGTCCTTTACATCGCCGCGCTCTCCGGTTACAGCGTCGGGAACGAAGGTGAGTCGATCGTTCTCGGTATTCTGTCCCCAGCCGGTCGGAGTGGTGTCCATCATGCCGACTTCGCGATGACGTATGGGACTCTTGTATCCCGAAACGGGCTCACCACTTCGCGTGGTGGGCGCGGGCCCTTCGGCAGGCAATCCATCGGGAACCAGGACATTCGTGCCTCCCGCTACGTGCAGCACCCCGCCCGTCTCCTCGAACTTCGCCGCTCCGCGATAGCTCTGCTCGTAATCCTTCCAGCGCTTGTCGTCGTCGAGATTCTTCTCGTCGTACACAGGAAAATTCTTGATTTGATCCTTCGATAGAGCGCAGGTGTATTCATCATCTTTCTCGCCGCGCGGGCTGATACGCTCTGCCGGAACAAGGAATTGTTTGCTGCTTAGCCAGCCGCCAGTGTCCACCACGACGTATTGAATGCCGGCTGTGGAGTGGTCGAAGACCACGTCTTTGATGGTCCCGAGTTTTTCGTTGTCGCGGCCATAAAGGGCGGCGCCACGAATGTCATTGGCTTGATCGTCGAAACGGTAGTCGCGCAAAGTGCCGAGGTGAGCCATTGCCGAGTTGCTCCTTTTGCAAAAGTGAGCTGAAGCAACGCAAGGGTTCTTCAGCACATCGGTGGGATGCGACTTTCAGAGTAGGGGAGCGCCGCGGGCAAAGGCAGAGACCAATTGTGAGTTGTTGAATTGTGAACTCGCGAATTTAGAAAGACGCAATCAGAAATTCACAATTCAGAATTTACAAATTCACAATTTCAGAAGTTCACAATTCAACAACTCACAATTGCCTTCACTTCTTCAGTGCGAAAAACACAATCAGCAAGATGGCCAGCAGCACTAGCAGATTGAGCACGATGACAAGCGGCATGTACTGCGAGAGCTTCGATGGGTGGGGCGCGGAAGCCTGTGGAATTGCGGGTGATTGCCAGGCGTTCGCCGGCACCGGAACATAGTGGGGAAGAGGGGCGGGAGATCCAGGCTGCCAGGCCTGGGCCGGATATGCCGCGGAGGGCGCTTGCGGCCCGTTCAACGCGGCATGCGCCGCTGCCAACTTCTCCTGCAATGTCCTCAACTCCGAGCCCTTCACCACCTTCGTATAGTCGCTGGGACCGGGACGGCTCACCACCGCCGGCTCGGGCACAGCAACCGGCGGCTTAGCGTCGGGCGTGGTTGCGACCGTCGCCGCGGGCAGGTTTGCCGATGGCGGTGAACCCGGCTTAGGAACCTGCACTTTTTCCGTCACGTGCAGCACGCGAGTGAATTCCGTATTGGACCTCTGATCAGGCTGAGCATTTTGCGGATTTAACACGCGCGTGAACTCGTTCCCGGCAGGCGGAGTTTTCTCCACGTCACCGGAAGCTGCATCCCGACGAATGGGAATCACGAACGTAGGTCCGTCCGCAGAAGCCGAGGGTGCTCCTGCAAGTTTTTTGCCGACCAGCTCAGAGAGCTTTCCCGAAAGCTGTTCATGTTCCTGCCCCACCACCGTGTCCGCCTTCTTTGCATCCGCAATGTTGGCGAAAACGTTCACGTTGAGCGCAATCGTCATGGCATCTTGCGCCGCTTTCGGATTGTCGGGTTTCTTGGCTGACTGGACCGGGGGCTTGGCAGCACCTTCCAATGTTTCGGGAACGTTCTTTACCAAAAAGCGATCGGAATCGGTACGAATTCCAAGCAGGTCAGAATCGCTGGGCAACTTCTGCGTGCCGCCCGGCCGGGGGCTCTCCGCATTCGCATCGTTTGCTTTTTGCGTCTTGCCAAAAATGCGCTCGAATTCGCTTTGCGGATCTGCAGCCATAAAAAACTTTCACTCCGGAAAATAGGACGTATAGCTTACTCCCATATACACGGAGAGTAAACATTGTTTTCTTGACTTTGGTCAGATTCGTGCATACGATTCGATTCCCAATTCATCCTTCGTTCGGCTCTTCCATACGGCCTCGGGCCGTGCCCGCAAGACATTGCCGTGGGCCAGGAACTCTTCCCCCAAACGAACTGGGATGAGGGCTTTGGGTTACTTCCATGTCAACGGTTCGGGAGCCTTCCATTGGCGATGGTCTTGCGATGTGAGCGCCCCAAATCGTGAATGAACCGATCCGAGAGGCCCCAACCAATGGTTGCAGAGCAAAACGCGATAGGCACTCGCAAAGGAAATCTCGCCCTCGCTTTTCAGGAACTACTCACCGCGACGGTTCGTCTGCGTTACGACCGGCAGCGGGTTCCCGACGCTGAAGCATTCCGTGCGCGCATGCGTGAGGCGTACCGGTCTTCGGTACACGATGCGCTCGCCAAGGGCTATTCGCAGCAGGCCGTCGATAACGCCGGTTATGCCGCAATGGCTTTCCTCGATGAGTCCGTCATTGCTGCGCGGAACTTTGCCTTTTCCAACTGGTCCGCGTCTCCGATGGCCAAAGAAATGTTCCCGGAGATCGCCGGGGAGAATTTCTTCCGCACCATCGAGGAGCTCTTAGCGGCGTCCAATTCGCAGGAAAATGCGGACGTCCTGGAAGTTTTCCTGCTGGCTCTCCTGCTCGGACATCGCGGGCGTTACGCGATTGGCGGTGCTGATGAGTTGGCCGCGGTGATGTTAAGAGTCAAAGAGAAGATAGCCGCGGTGCGCGGAACGAACGCGCCATTATCGCCGGCATGGGCGTTGCCCGCCGAGCCGATAGCGTCACCGCCTCCCGACCCCGTGCGGCGCACCTGCTTCGCGGTCGCAGTCGGCTCGCTTGCGATCTGTCTGCTGACTTTTGCGGTGTCAAAGTTTCTTCTGATGTCCGGCGCGAGCCAAATCCACGGATTGCTTAAGTAAGGGGCCAGGGATGCTGAGCAACATCGTCACAACCGTTCTTCTGATCGCTTATCTGGGGCTTGCCTGGGCCGCGGGCTCGTTCATCGGTGTGACCGGTGCGCGTCTTTGGGCGTTGCGCGGCGGCCTCGTCCTGATTGGGTTTGCTGCTGCCGGTCTTTTCCTGTGGTTCGAGCGCAAACTCCGGCGCGACCGGCTGACTGCAGGACCGAATGGCTCTCTGGTCGGCGAACTGGACGCCCTGCTCAACCATGCCGACGCGCGATTGCGGCAAAGAAGCGGCTTAGCGTTGGCGCAGCTTCCCATCGTCTATGTAATCGGCGAATCGAACACCGCAAAGACTTCCATTTTGGAACACTGCGGCGCAGATCCGGAATTGCTGGCCGGGGAGCCGGAGCGCGACGAGCAGATCGCAGCCACATCTACGGTCAACGTCTGGATCGCCGGCAACACCGCGCTGCTCGAAGCCGGAGGAGCGCTTGCCGGCAATGGCGCGCTTTGGTCGTACCTGCTCGAACGCACACAGCCGAATGCCCTCTCCGCCGCTCTGGGCAAGACTGACAAACAGCCTCCGCGCGCGATCATCGTTTGTCTCAGTTGCGAGCATCTGTCGATGACCGGTGAGGCGCTCTCCGCCTCCACGAAACAACTGGCAGCAAGACTTCGCGAAGCTGCGGAAAAACTGGGCAGGTCGGTACCGGTGTACGTGTTGTTCACCAAGCTCGATCAGGTCTCGCACTTTGCCGAGTTCGTCTCCAATCTGTCGCAGGACGAAACCGGACAGGTGCTGGGAGCGACCTTATCGCGTGCGCAGTTGGGAGAAGCCTTGTTTGCGGAGGACGCCGAAGCCGCCATTTCCGAATCGCTCGATGGACTCTTCTATTCGCTCGCGGAAAAGCGTCTGGATTACCTGGAGCGCGAAACGGCTGCGGAAAAACTTCCTTCGATCTACGAGTTTCCTCGCGAGCTCAGAAAACTGCGCGGGCAGATTGTCAGCTTTCTCAGTGAGCTGTCCCGTCCTGCACATGTTCACGCGTCGTGCTTCTTGCGCGGCTTTTACTTCTCCGGAGTGCGGGCGCTGGTCGTTACCGAAGCCGTGCAGATGCCCAAAGTGACCGCCGCCGCGGCTGCGTCGGTGGCCGCTGCCACACGCATGTTCAACATGGAAGACCTGCAGGCGCTCACGATGCCGATGTCGGGGCCGGTAGTTGAAACGAGAAAAGTGCCGGAATGGACTTTCCTTCCCGCTCTGTTCAACGAAGTGATCTTGCGCGATCACTCGGCGCAGCAGGCCAGCAAGCGGAGCCGGAATGTGGAGCGTGCGCGTGCTGCACTGCTCAGCTTTGCTGCTGTGGCGCTTCTTATTGCCGCGGGATTCTTCGCTTCTTCCTTTTTTGGGAATCGGGCGCTGGAGCAGCGCGTTCTGAGCAACGCGCAGTCGTTGCAGGCGACGGCACAATTGCCGGAAGGGCAGCTGGCATCCGCTGAACAGCTGCAGAAGCTGGACACGTTGCGCGCTGCACTGCAGGAGCTGCAACAAAACCGCGAGGAACTGCCGATGCGGCAACGACTCGGGCTCTACGCCGGCGACAGCATCTATCCCGACGCTCGAGCGATTTACTTTCAGAACTTCGATAAGCTCCTTCTGCACGGCGCCCAGGCTTCGATGGTGCAAAAGCTCAGTGCTTTGCCGGGTCGCGCATCGACTTCCGACGAATTCGGCGCGCCCTATCGGACGCTGAAGGCGTATTTGATTACGACCAGCAATCCCGAAAAGAGCAGCGCAGACTTCCTCGCGCCCGCGCTGATTGAGCAATGGACCAACGGCCAGCAAATCGACGCAGACACCGTCTCGCTCGCGCAGAAGCAGTTTGAGTTCTACGCTTCGGAATTGGCCGCCGCGAATCCATTGCCGTCGAGCGCCGACTCCGGAGCTGTGGAGCATGCGCGACAGTATCTGGGACAGTTCAATGGCATCGAGAGCGTCTATCAGAGCATGCTGGCTGCGGCCGGACGCAAGGGCGCGGATATCGACTTCAATCGTCAGTATCCCGGCTCATCGCAAGTCGTAAGCGAGACGCATCGCGTTCCTGCGGCGTTCACCCGCGCGGGCTACCTCGCGATGCAGGATGCGATCGCGAATCCTGACAGGTTTTATGGCGCCGAAGAGTGGGTGCTTGGCCAGGCGAGCACGATCAATGCGCCTAAAGACAAACTGCAGGCTGATATTCGTAGTCGCTACGCTGCGGACTACATCACCCAGTGGCGCGCCTTCCTGCGCTCCGCTTCTGTTTCCCATTATGGGAGCGCAAGCGACGCCGCCAACAAGCTTCGCGTGCTCTCCGGCAATCGTTCGCCCCTTATGCAGCTCTTCTGGATCGCTGCCACAAACACGAACGTTGATTTACCCGGCTCGGCCAAGTCCTTCGACTCGGTACAGCGCCTGGCCAGCGGGGCAACCGAAGATAATCCAATCGGCACCGGCGCACAGTCGTACATGATGGCGTTGAACATGCTCCAGGGAGCGCTTTCCGCCGTCGCGGCAACGCCCGATGCCTTGACGGATTCCGGTCCGCTCAACTCCGCGCTGGTCGCTGCGGGAACTGCGCGCAGCAGCGCAGGCCAGGTCGCACAGGGATTCCTGGTGGACAGCGACGGTCACATCGACTCGCAAGTCCGTAAGTTAATGGAAGATCCTGTGGTTGCTGCCGAATCCCTGGTCCGCCGATTGGTCCAGCAACAGGCGGAGAAACAAAAGGAAGCAGCACAAAAGCCGAGCCAGCCTTAGTAATCATGAAGTTAAGACGCACTCGTCCGTGATTACCGACTTGCTATGAAGTGGACTAAGCCTTGGAGAATGTGCAATTGCTTGGTTTCTAAGGTGAAACCACATTCCCGACACTCGCGCTGAAGCCTGAATTCCCTTGATTTCTTCACTGTTGAATGGTACTTCTAGTTCGCTTCCAGCTACTCCCCTACGAAGCGCTCCGTACAACCACCTATCTGCAAAAACGCTGCGGCACAAGAGTCTATTTTGCCGTCGTTGCGCAAGAGGCTGAACGGTTCGGCGGGCAATGATGATCGCGGCGTGCATTTCGATCCGGCAAGGAATCGACCAGCGCCGCAAGACAGGTGATCGGTTGTAGGCAGCGGAATGACTCTCAGGCAAGCAAGACCTATTCGCGAAATTGGCTTCCGCCAGACCCTCGCTGAACTCCGCTTGCTATCCAGGCTGACAAGAGGACGCCGGTAACCATGCCGCAGGAAGTCCTCTCCAGGATTGGCGAATACGAGCTTCGTGAAAAGCTCGGCCAGGGCGGATATGGCGCCGTTTACAAGGCGCGCGATTCTCTGGGACGCGATGTCGCCATCAAGGTCCTCACATCTTTCGGCGACGACAGCAACACCATCGAGGGCTTCAAGAAGGAAGCCACAACGCTTGCTCGGCTGAACCACCGCAACATCGTTACGGTGTACCAGTTCGGCGTCGATAACGGACGTCCTTATCTGGCAATGGAGTACCTCCAGGGCCAGCCGCTCAGCGCGCTGATCAAGTCGCGCAAGGAGATGCACCTCGTCGAGAAGCTGGATGTAATCATCCAGGCGACGGAGGGGCTCAAGCACGCGCACGAAAACAAAGTCATCCACCGCGACATCAAGCCGCACAACTTGATGGTGGTGGAGAACTCGATCGTAAAGCTGATCGACTTCGGCATTGCTCAGGGCGACGGCAGCAAATCGCAAAGCCGCCAGGAGATCGCCGGCAGCTTGCCGTACATGTCGCCCGAGCACTTCGTGCAGAAGCGCACACCGTGGTGCGACATCTTCTCGATGGGCGTCGTGCTCTACGAACTTCTGAGCGGCGGCCACGTGCCGTACGCATCTGACCGCGACGACCTCCCGGTTGCTTATCACAAACTGATGAGCAACGATCCTCCTCCGGCGCTGAGCGGCTATGTGCCCGACCTGCCCGCGGGTCTGGAAGAAGTCGTAAGCAAGGCCATCAGCAAGCAAAAACTCAACGGCTATGAGACCGCGGAAGAATTCCTGTTCGAACTCACGCGCGTTCAGGACACGGTCAAGGGCGAATTCATCGCGCAGCTTCTGAAAGCCCTGAACGACGCTGCCGCCGCGCAGGAATATGGCGCCGCACACGACCTGGTCGAACGCATTCTGCGCGTCGACGCAAACAACGTCGCGGCCAAACGCAAGCAGTTTGAGCTGCGCAAGTTCGTACAACAGCACCAGCGCAACGAACAGATTCACTCCATCTGCGTGCGCGTGGAAGAAGCGATTTCCAGCAAAAAATTCGACCTGGCCCAAATTGGGCTGGACGAAGCCCGCGTTCTCGATCCCAACAGCAACACGGTCAAAGCGCTGCAGGAAAAGCTGGTCGAGCGCCGCAATCTTCAGGCAGAGATCGAAGCACTGATCGCGGAGGCGCAGAAGTTTGGCAGCGCCGGAAGCTGGGAGCCAGCGGAAAAAGCCGTTGACGACGCGCTCCAGCTTGAGGCCAGCAACACGCGCGCTTTGGAATTTCGTGATGCGATTCGCCGCGCTGTGGCCCAGGAATCGCGCATCGTGGAGCAGGCCCGCGCGGCTCTCGAGGAGCTGAAGTTCCAGGAAGCTTTTGAACTGATTCGACAAGCGGAAGCCATTGCGCCGCAGTCCGAGCGAGTGACTGCGCTCAAAGAACTCGCCGTCAATGCTTACAAGGAAGACGAGCGCCGGCGCGAAGTCGCGGCCGCGACGCAGTCGGCCAAGGAATTTGCCGGACAGCAGGATTTTCTCGCTGCGCGCGAGGAGCTCGACCAGGCGCTAAGGAAATATCCGGAAGAGCGTTCCCTGCTCGATCTGCGCGCGGAGCTGGAAAAGCAGCGCGAAGAACTCGCACGCAAGCAGTTCGTCGAAGATCGCATGGGCGCGGGCGAGCAGGCCTTCAAGTCCAAGCGCTACGTGGATGCAATTGCCATTTTGGAACAGGCATCGCGACGAGTTCCGGATCAGCGCATTCTCGATCTGCTGGCGAAGGCGAAGCAGAAGGCGCAGGCGCAGGCCGTCGAGAAGCGCCGCGAGCTCTACCTCAAGAGCGCAAAAGAAAGCATGGCCCGCGAGGACGCCGCCTCGGCCGTAGTCACGCTGGAGATGGCGCAGGCCGAATTTGCCGCCGACGATCAGGAAATCACTGCGCTGCTTGACGAAGCGCGCAAAGTTGCAGAGGTCCAGGCCAAAGCGACGGCAGAGCGCGAAGAGCAGGCACGGCGCGATGCCGAGAAAAAAGCCCGGGAAACCGCTGAGCGTCACGAGATCCAGCACGCCATCGCGCGCGCCAACGCCAGCGCTCAGCAGGGAGATTTTGCCGGCGCGCTAAAGTTCATCGAGCAGGGCGCCACGCGCTTCGGCATGCGTCCCGAACTTGCCGCTGCGGCCAACGAAATTCGTGCGGCGCGCACAGCGCATGCAGGCGCGCAGATTCAGGCAATCCTCGATCATGCTCAGGCGGAGATCGACGCGCAGCATTACACCGGCGCTGTGCAGGCGCTGGAGCGCGCGAAGGCGCTCACGGAATTTGCCTCGCAGACCATCATCGCCAAGCTGAAGACCTTCGAACAGAAAGTTCAGCGAGTTGCGCAGGCGCACGACAATTCCGCCACCGTCATCATTCAG
>JAFAUE010000049.1 GCA_019243475.1 Acidobacteriota bacterium
GGCTTTTTCCATTTCCTCGCGACGCTTGGCGCGCAGCTCAGCCCGTTTTTCACGGCGCTCATCGAGCACCTTCTCCGAGCCAATCAGTTCGATGAAAGCCTTTTCGCCGCCATCTCCTCTCCGAAAGCCGGTGCGGATGATGCGGAGGTATCCACCGTTGCGGTCACCATAGCGTGGGCTGACTTCGTCGAAGAGGCGATCGACTGCTTCCCGCGAAGTGAGAAATGCGGCCGCCAGACGACGTGCAGCTACGTCTCCGCGTTTGCCGAAGGTGATCATCTTCTCGACATGGGGGCGCATGGCTTTGGCCTTGGCGACCGTGGTCTCGATGCGCTCTTCGAGAATGAGCGAGCTCACCAGGTTGCGAAGTAGCGCCCGACGGTGACTGGTGTTACGTCCTAACTTCCACGTAGCTTTGAGGTGACGCATAGCTTTGTCCTTGACTCATGTCGGCAACGCAAGTTGCGCCGCCCGAATTAAGTGGCTGCCAGCTTCCGGCTACCAGCTTCCCGCCAAGGCGTCGATAAACTCAACGCAACTGCCGGGAGCCGGAGGCCGGGAGCCGACGGCCCTGTTTCCTAAAATCCCCCTGCCGGCTCCTCGTCCTCGAGATCGTCTTCCGGAGTGGAGTAAGCGCCGGCCAACACCGACGCCGGCGATTGGCTGGTAGGACCGGGCACGGCATTGCCGTGCTCGTCGATCTTCATGCCCAGGCTCAGCCCCATCTGCGCCAGGATTTCTTTGATCTCATTCAGCGATTTGCGCCCAAAGTTCTTGGTCTTCAGCATCTCGGCTTCGGACTTCTGTACCAGTTCGCCGATGGTCTGAATGTTGGCGTTCTTCAGGCAGTTGTAGCTGCGAACCGAAAGCTCCAGTTCTTCGACGGAACGGTTGAGGTTCTCGTTGCGAATCTCTGGCTTGCGGTCGTCGGCGCCCTCGGTCTCGAGCTCTTCTTCGAAGTTGATGAAGATATTCATATGGTCCTTCACCAGCTTCGCCGATAGGCCGATTGCGTCCGCCGGCGCGACGGCACCGTTTGTCCAGACTTCGAGGGTCAGCTTGTCATAATCCGTGATCTGTCCCAGACGAGCCGCTTCTACCGTGTAATTGCATTTACGCACCGGCGAATGCACGGAATCGATGGGAATGAATCCGAGCCCCAGGTCTTCATCGAAATTCTTGTCGGCCGAGACGTAGCCGCGTCCGCGCTTCAGACGCATCTCCATGTCGAGCTTGCCGCCTTCGCTCACTGTGGCGATATAGATATCTTTGTCGAGGATTTCAACGTCACCATCTGCTTCAATCATTCCCGAAGTGACAACGCCGGGCTGATCTACTTTGAGATAAATGGCTTTGTGATTGTCGCTGTTCAGCTTGAACGGAATCTGCTTGAGATTCAGGATGATGTCGGTCGCGTCTTCAACAACGCCTGGGATCGACTGAAACTCGTGCAGAACGCCCTCGATGCGGACTGCGGTAATGGCAGCGCCTTCAATCGAGGAGAGCAATACGCGCCGAAGCGCGTTTCCAATGGTCGTTCCGAAACCACGCTCGAACGGCTGGGCATAGAACTTGCCGTATTTGTCGGTAAGCGTGTCGGTGTCGGCTGCGAGCCGTTTTGGCTTTTGAAATCCCTTCCAGAGCATATCTTTTATCCTTCCTGAAATTCAGTGAGCTGAAGTTCCTGCGCGGCTAATTGGCGTCGCGAAGCATTTTGCAACGGCCGCGCCGATGGGTTCCTTTCGGTGTTGTGTGTGAGCACTCAGCAATGTCAGCATTCAGCAGCTGACCATTGGCTAAGCGTCTAAGTTTTAGTCCTGCCGCCTTCACTCGCCCGCTGGCTGAATGTCGAGTGCTGACGGATTGGTTACTTCGAGTACAACTCCACAATCAACTGTTCGTTGACCGGCAGGTTGATGTCTTCCCGCTTCGGTAACGCTGTCACGCGGCCTTTGTAGTTGTCGCGATCGACTTCGAGCCAGTTCACCGCCGGCTGATGGCTGGTGAAGTCCTTCGCGATCTCGAGCACAGTCATCTTCTTGCTGTTATCGCGAACCGCGATCTCCTCGCCGACGGCTACCTGGTACGAAGGTATGTTTACCTTGCGACCGTTCACTGAGACGTGGCCGTGGCGAACGAGCTGCCGCGCCTGGCGCCGGGAAATCGCGAAGCCCAGACGATACACGACGTTGTCGAGTCGCCGCTCGAGTTGCTCAAGCAGCTTAGCGCCGGTAACACCCTTTGCCCGCGCAGCCTTCTCGAAGTAGTTGCGGAATTGTTTTTCCAGCGTGAAGTAGATGCGCTTGGTCTTCTGCTTTTCCCGGAGCTGCAAGCCATATCCTACGATCTTGGCTTTGCGGTCCTTGCCATGTTGTCCGGGAGCAAAGTTCCGTTTCTCGACCGGGCATTTATCGCTGAAGCATTTCGTGCCCTTGAGAAACAGCTTCATGCCTTCGCGTCGGCAAAGGCGGCAAACTGGTCCTTTATAACGTGCCATTTTCTCTCCAAACTTCGGGTTGATACTGCCGATCGGTTTACAGGCGGCCCGCCCTTCTTCCCGATTCGGGTTTACAAAAACATTCTATGGTGACTCTGTGTACGACTGCGCAACCATCAAACAATAGCCGTCAGGGTCTTCAGCACTGAATTCGCCTTTCGGCAAGTAATCTGGATATGTGATCTCGCTAACCTTCACACCCGCTGCTATCAAGCTTTCGCGCATCTCCACCAAGTTCGCGGCATACAGGTAAATCAGCAGCTCATAGGCATCCGGCTTAGGCGGGCGCTGCCCGCTTGCGATCATTAAATTCGCGCCAGTCTTCCAATTCGCCGCCTTTGGTTGATACAGCCATGCCCAAGAGGGCTTGCCTTGCCGCGGAACTCTGTTCCCAATCTCAAAGCCCAGCAACCGGTAGAACGCTGCCGAGCGTTCTACATCACTAACTCGAATGATGGGAACGAGCGCCGTCAGCGGCGCCGCACCACCCTGCTCCGGTCTTACAGCTGCCTCTGCCATCTGAGCTCACCAGCCGAATCCCGATTCTTATACCCGTCGACGCTTCGGCGGACGGCATCCGTTGTGCGGGATCGGAGTAACGTCGCGGATCATGCGCACTTCGATGCCCGCGGCAGCCAATGCGCGGATGGCCGATTCGCGTCCCGACCCTGGACCGCTTACGCGCACATCGACCGATCGCATGCCGTGATCGCGCGCCTGGTTGGCCGCATTCATGGCAGCCTGCTGCGCGGCGAACGGAGTTCCCTTTCGCGAACCACGGAAGCCAAGCGAGCCTGAGCTCTTCCACGACACCACTTTTCCCTCGTTGTCCGATATGGTGATGATGGTGTTGTTGAAGGAAGCTTGAATGTGCGCCACTCCGAACGGCACATTCTTCCGCTCTTTTTTCTTAAACTGCTTCTTCTTGCCTTTTTTCTCCGGCGCTGCCGCGCCTGCACCTGCCGCTGCCTTAGCCATAGATTATGTCTTTGCCGCCGCTTTCTTCTTATTGGCAACCGTGCCTTTGCGCGGTCCCTTGCGGGTGCGCGCGTTGGTGTGAGTGCGCTGTCCTCGCACCGGCAGATTGCGACGATGCCGGTATCCACGATAGGAGCCAATCTCGATGAGCCGCTTGATGTGCATCGAGATGTCTTTGCGCAGATCGCCTTCGACGTCCCCTTCGCTCTCAATCACCTGACGGATGCGGTTGACTTCATCTTCGTTCAGGTCCTGGACCTTCTTATTGGGATCAACACCAGCGGTCGAAAGAATGCGCGCCGACCGCGGATTCCCAATTCCGTAAATGTAAGTCAGCGCGATGTTCACATGCTTATTGCGCGGAAGATCGACGCCTGCAATACGTGCCATTCCAAAAAGCTCCTAGCTGCTAGCTGCTGGCGGCCAGCGAAACCCTTCTGTATCTTCGCTCCCGACCAGCAGCCAGGAGCCAGTAACAAGCGGCTATCCCTGCCGCTGCTTGTGTTTTGAGTTTTCGCAGATCACGCGCACCACACCGCGGCGGTGGATGACCTTGCACTTGTCGCAAATTTTCTTAACTGAGGCTCTTACCTTCATAGCTGCTGGCTACTAGCTGTTAGCTACTAGCCGATCCCTTCGGGCCGGCGATGGTTTTCGCTATCGCCAGCTTCTTTTGAAAAACCTAGACCTGTCGCACCACAACTTACAACGCGAGCGCCAAGTGCGTCTCAGCTCAAGCAGCAGCTCAGAGGCCAGCAGCCAGGAGCTACTTATACCGATACACAATCCTTCCGCGGTTTAAGTCGTAGGGCGACAGTTCTACCGCCACGCGGTCACCGGGAAGGATCTTGATGAAATTCTTGCGCATGCGTCCGGAGACATGAGCGAGAACCTGATGTTTGTTCTCCAGCTCAACCCGGAACATTGCGTTGGGCAGCGGTTCCAACACCACCGCCATAACTTCAATCGCGTCTTCTTTGCTCAATCAGATCCTGGCTATTAGCTTCTAGCTACTAGCGCGTTCCTCTTCTCATTTAGTGCTCTCTACGAGCAGATCGCGTAGAACCGCAAAGCCACTACGCGGTTAACACTACGGGCCCATCCTTGGTGACCGCCACCGAGTGTTCAAAATGGGCGCTAAAGCTGCCATCGACTGTGACCGCCGTCCACTTATTGTCGAGCAGCCTGGTTTCCGGCTTGCCCACGTTCACCATCGGCTCTATCGCCAGCACCATGCCTTCTCTTAACCTCGGCCCCCGGCCTCGCATTCCGTAATTGGGAACTTGCGGTTCCTCATGCAGACGGGTGCCGATCCCGTGCCCAACAAACTCGCGCACAACGCTAAAACCGTTGGCCTCGACCATCTCCTGCACAGTAGCGCCAACGTCGCCCACCGTGCTGCCGATGCGGGCTGCCTGGATTGCACGCTCCAGCGAAGTCCTGGTCACATCGAGCAGCTTCTTGATCTCCGGCTTTAAGTGATTCCCGACGGGCACGGTAACTGCCGAATCAGCATAATAGCCATCGAGAACGACGCCGCAATCGATCGATACGATGTCGCCTTCTTTCAGCACGCGCTTGGCCGACGGAATTCCGTGCACGATTTCGTGATTCACTGACGTACACAGCACGCAGGGATAATCGTAATAGCCCTTGAACGCCGGCTTGGCCCCGAGTTCCTCGATCTTCGCTACGGCCAGGTTCTCGAGATCCATCGTGCTGATTCCAGGCTTAACAGCAGCGACGGTCGCATCCAGCACCTGACGCACTATACGTCCACTGCGACGCATTTTTTCGATCTCGCCGGGCGACTTGCACATGATGGCCATCAAGCCTTGCTCGCAAAAAACACAGGGTTCCCCATTGGCTCGTCTCTCTCGAAGAGAACGGCATCGGAACCTCTGGATGTGAGATGTGTCCGCCCTGGCGGACTGCCGACGGGACAAGAACGACGTCCGGAGAGCCGCTGCAATCCCTGATTATACCAGAAGGCTTGAGCGCTCCCCGCCCCGCTAACGCCTGGGAAACTAAGCCGCTCAGCGCCCAAAGCGCGGTTCTTGCGGCTGCTCACCATCTGCGCCCGCGAATGCGGCCACTCTTCGGAGTGAAGCCCTCGTAATGGCGCATGACCAATTGCGCTTCGACCTGGTTCACCGTGTCCATGGCGACGCCAACCACGATAAGCAGGGATGTTCCTCCGAAGTAGAAGGTCACACCCAAGCCATTGGTAAACCATGCCGGCAGACGCTCGAAGAAATTCCCCAAGAATCCAGGCAGGTGGTTCAGGTGAATGCCGCCAATCATCCACTGAGGGATGATCGAGACAACGCACAAATAAATGCCGCCGACCAGCGTGAGCCGCGTCAGGATGTCATTCACGTATTCCTGAGTTCGTTTGCCGGGGCGAATCCCGGGAATGAAACCGCCATAGCGGCGCATGTCATCGGCGACGCGCGCCGGGTCGAAGATAATTGAGACGTAAAAATACGCGAAGAAGATGATGCCGATGATGTAGAGGAATTCGTAGAGCGGTTCGTTCGAGCGAAGCTGATCAAAGATTGTCCCAAAGCCGCGCACGTTCTTGAAGTACTGAGCCAGAAACAAAGGCGCGCTCAAAATCGAGGAGGCAAAGATCACCGGCATTACGCCGCCCGCGTTTACGCGGAAGGGCATATACGTGCTCTGCCCGCCCATCATCTTGCGACCGACGATGCGCTTCGCGTACTGCACGGGAATGCGGCGCTCGCTGCGTTCGACGAACACAATGAAAGCCACCACAATGATCATTACGACCACAAGCAGCACCATAGCGGGAACGGTGAACGCTCCCCAGGCGCGAGTCTGCGCTTTCTCGTAGAGTTCGGCGACTCCGCGCGGCAATCCGACGACAATACCGGCGAAGATCAGCAGCGACATGCCATTGCCGATTCCACGCTCCGTGATCTGCTCGCCCAGCCACATGATGAAAGCGGTGCCGGCCGTGAGAGTAATCACCGTCATGAGGACGAACCCAGCGCCGGGGTTGGTGACGAATTGCACTCCGGTCGATGTCTTCTGCAAGGTCAGTGCGATGCCCAATGACTGCAACGCGCCCAGGATCACGGTCAGATAGCGCGTCCACTGCGTAATCTTCTTGCGCCCCAGCTCACCTTCCTTCTGCAATTTCGCCAGCGGCTCATAGACCACCGTGAGCAACTGCAGAATGATCGACGCCGTGATGTAGGGCATGATGCCAAGGGCAAAGATCGTCAGCCGACGCAGATTGCCGCCGCTGAATAGATCGACGAAGCCGAGCACTGTGCCACGCTGCTGGTCGAAGAACTGGGACAGCAGGTCGGCATTGATTCCTGGAGTAGGGATGTGCCCGCCCAGGCGGTACACCGCCAGCATGGCCAGAGTAAAGAGCACACGTGTCCGGAGATCGGGCACGCGAAAGATGTTGGCTAACTTCTCAAACATGGCAAAACCAAATTCTAGGCGGCGCCGCCGATGACTTCCGCCTTGCCGCCGGCTTTCGCGATCTTCTCCTGCGCAGACTTCGAGAACTTGTGGGCCTGCACGTTGATTTTCTTCTTCAGTTCGCCGTCGCCAAGGACCTTGACCAGGTCGCCCGTGCGAACCAATCCAGCCTTGAGCAGCGAGTCGAACGTGACGTCCGATTGGCCGAGGGCCGCAAGGCGGTCGAGGTTCAACACGGTGTATTCCGTCCTGAAGATGTTGGTGAAGCCGCGTTTCGGCAGCCGGCGGTGGAGCGGCATCTGGCCGCCTTCAAAGCCGCGCATCATGCGCGATCCGGAGCGGGAGCGCTGGCCTTTGTGGCCGCGGGTGGAAGTCTTTCCCATTCCGGAACCCATGCCGCGTCCGACACGCTTCTTATTCGAGTTCGCCTTTTTGGGTGCGTGTAGATTCGAAAGATTCATTTTCAATCCTAGTCGGCACGCTGCCGCTATTGCACGAATTCCAACAAATGCGGGATTTTTTTCACCATGCCGCGAATCGAAGGCGTGTCCTCTCGCTCGACGACCTGGTTAAGCCGGGTGAATCCCAGTCCCTTAACGATCTTCTTGTGCTTTACCGGAGACGCAATATAGGAGCGCACCCAGCGAATGCGCACAGTACCCTTGGCGCCTGTGTTACCGGTTTTTTTCTGCTTCTCGATCATGATCAAAGCTCCTGCTGGGCTTTTCCGCGCATTGCAGCAACTTCGTTGCGGTCGCGCAGCTTAGTCAGGGCGTCGAAGGTCGCTTTAATTACGTTGTGCGGATTCGCTGTTCCCAGAGACTTCGTGAGCACATTCTGCACTCCCGCCGAAGTCATGACAGCACGCACGGCGCCCCCGGCAATCACGCCAGTCCCTTCCGGAGCAGGCTTGAGCAACACGTGTCCGGACCCAAAGCGTCCGAGCACGGCGTGGGGAACTGTGCTCTGCGTGAGGTTGACCTTGATGAGGTTCTTTTTCGCCGATTCAATTCCCTTGCGAATCGCCTGCGGCACTTCCTTGGCTTTGCCCGAACCATAACCTACGACGCCGGCAGTTGGGTCACCGACCACTACCAACGCGGCGAATGACAGGTTCTTGCCGCCTTTGACAACCTTGGTCACGCGGTTAATGGCTACGACCTGGTCTTTGAGCTGGAATTGCCCGGCGTCGATTCTCTTCTTTGCAGTTGCTGCCATATTTAATCTAGAACTCCAATCCTGCTTCGCGCGCGGCCTCGGCAAGGGCCTTTATGCGTCCGTGATAAAGATATCCGCCGCGGTCGAACAACACTTTCTTCACACCCTTTTCCTGCGCCCGTTGTGCAATCATTTTGCCCACGTCCTTCGCCGAGGCAACGTTCCCACCGGTGCGTTTCTTGCGCGTCTCTTTCTTTCCCGATGCCGTCGATGCAGAAGCAATGGTGAGCCCTTTTGCGTCGTCGATTACCTGCGCGTAAATGTGGTTAAGCGAGCGATAAACGTTCAGCCGGGGGCGCTCGTCGCTTCCCTGCAACTTCTTGCGGATACGGGTGTGCACCCGCCGCCTTATCTTGTCTTTCGAAATCTGCGGAATCATGTTGCCTATCAAGCAGCCCTGGCTGCTGTTCCTTCCTTCGCAACGCGCTTAGCGCCGCAACTGAACTTCGTGATTTCGCGATTCGGTAATTTCGTGATTGAAAATCACACAATCAATCAGAAAATCGCGAAATTATTTGGCTCCGGTTTTTCCAACCTTCTTCTTCAGCCGTTCTCCGGCGTAGCGAACGCCCTTGTTCTTATAGGGATCCGGGGGACGCAGCGAACGCATATCCGCCGCTATCTGTCCTACCTTCTGACGATCGATCCCGCTGACCGTTAAGCGCGTCTGCTTAGCATCGACAGCTACTTCGATTCCGGTGGGAAGCGGAAACTCTATGGGATGTGAATATCCGAGCGTAAAGACAACCGTGTTCTTACCCTTCAATTCAACTCGGTAACCGATGCCCACGATCTCAAGTTCCTTCTTCCAGCCGTTGGTCACGCCTTCAACCGCGTTGAAGACGAGCGCGCGAGCGAGTCCATGCAGCGCAGCCTGCGAATCGTTCTCGCGCGTGGCTACCAGATGGCCATCCTTCTGCTCGACTTTGATCCCTGCCGGCACCGAAGTATCCAACTTGCCCTTGGGTCCTTGAACCGAGACAACATTGCCATGAATGTTGACCTTGACAGCTCCGGGTACCGCGATCGGCTTTTTTCCAATTCTCGACATAAAATCCTCAGCTTCTGCTGCTGGATTCGCGCAACGCACCAGCAGTAAGCAGCTAACAGCTGCTACCAAACTTCACAGAGTATCTCGCCCCCAACGCCGCTCTTGCGAGCTGCTCGCCCCGTCATCACGCCTTTAGGCGTAGTCAGAATGTTGATTCCCAGTCCGCCTAGCACGCGGGGAATTTCGTTCCGGCTAACGTACACGCGACAGCCAGGGCGCGATACGCGCGCCAGATTAGTGATGGCCGCATCGTTGTTCGACCCATACTTCATGTATAGCCGCAGCACCTTGCGTCCGTTTTCTTCTGTCGCCTTATAGTTCGAGATGTAGCCCTCTTCTTTGAGAATGCGGGCAATTTCTGTCTTCAAGTTCGAGGCGGGAACATCGAACTTTTGCTGATGCGCATTAATTGCATTACGAATGCGGGTCAACAAGTCTGCGACCGGATCGGTCAAACTCATTCTTATCTCCTCTTATCGTTTCGCGTTCGTCCGCCGTGGCGGAAACCTGTCCGAAACGGAACTGCAACAAATTTCAGTAATCAATTCCAGGGTGTCACTAAGAGCGACCCATTTACTGAGAATTGACGACTTGCCTTCCCTACCAGGACGATTTGGAAACGCCTGGAATTTCTCCGCGAAGTGCCAGCCCGCGAAAACATAGGCGGCAAATGCCGAACTTGCGCAGATATGCACGCGGGCGTCCGCACAGCTTGCAACGGTTATGCCGGCGCGTGGAGAACTTAGGCGCAGGTGCCTTCTTCTCGCGTGCCGAGCGGAACTTCTGCTCGATCTTCTCGTCCTTGACTCTTTTTGCGGTTGTCATGAATTCCTGATTTGAAACCTTTCCACTTATGCCGCACGGAACGGCATGCCGAAGCTGCGCAGCAGGGCGCGGGCTTCGTTGTCGCTCTTGGCTGTGGTCACAATCGTGACGTTCATTCCCTTGAGCTTGTCGACCTTCGCGTAGTCGATTTCCGGGAAAATCAACTGGTCACGCAGGCCGAGCGTGTAGTTGCCGCGCCCGTCGAACGATTTTGTCGAGACTCCGCGAAAGTCGCGCACGCGCGGCAACACGACGTTGATTAGCCGGTCGAGGAACTCGTACATTCTGTCCCCGCGCAGAGTGACCATCGCGCCGATGGACTGTCCTTCGCGAACCTTAAAGGCCGCGATGGACTTCTTGGCCTTGGTGACGACTGGCTTCTGTCCGGTAATTTGCCCTAGCTCCGCAACCGCCGGGTCAAGCACCTTAGCGTTTTGCGTGGCTTCGCCGACGCCCATGTTTACCACGATCTTGTGCAGCCTCGGCACGGCCATGGGATTCTTAAGCTCCAGCTCCTTCTGCAGCGCCGGAGCTATCTCCTTCTGGAATCGATCACGCAATCTCGCGGCCATGGCTAACTTTTCTCCAACGTGGTCTTGCAGCGCTTACAGACGCGCACGCTCTTATCGCCTTGCTTCTCGTGGCCTACACGCACCGGCCCGCAGCTCGGGCAGATCAGCTTTACGTTCGAAATATCGATCGCGCTCTCCTGCTCCGCGATGCCGCCCTTAATGTTCTTCTGGGGGTTCGGACGCACGTTCTTCTTCGCAATCATCACGTGCTCCACCAACACGCGTCCCTTATCGGGAAACACGCGCAGCACGCGTCCTTCTTTGCCTTTGTCTCTCCCGGCAATGACCTTCACCTGATCATTGCGGCGGATGTCATAAGTCTTCTGCATCATTTTGTGTGTCCCTAAAGCACTTCCGGTGCCAGCGAAACAATTTTCAAAAACTTCTTCTCGCGCAGTTCGCGCGCAACCGGTCCGAAAACACGGGTTCCGACCGGCTCCCCGGTTTCATTGATCAGCACCGCGGCATTCTGGTCGAAGCGGATGTAAGTACCGTCGCGGCGGCGCGATTCTTTGCGCATGCGCACGACTACAGCCTTGACCACCGTTCCCTTCTTGGCAGTGCCGTCCGGTGACGCTTCCTTTACCGATGCGGTAATCACGTCGCCCAATCCCGCGCGCAGTCCGAGCGAACCACCCAGCGGCAGAATCATCTGCAGCTTGCGCGCGCCGGAGTTGTCGGCGACTTCCAACATGCTTCGCATCATTACAGCCATAGCCATTCTCCTCGTGCGAACTACGAAAGCCGCAAGCTAACTGGCCTGCTCGATCTTCTCGGCACCGGGCACAATCGCGGCGCGCTGAATCACTTCGGCCAGCCTCCAGCGTTTCAACTTCGACAACGGGCGGGTTTCCACGATGCGCACCACATCGCCGGTGCGCGCGGTGTTCTCTTCATCATGGGCGTAAAACTTCTTCGACCTTGAAATCACGCGACGATATTTCGGGTGCGCCCTCTGCATATCGACTTCCACGACAACCGTTTTAGCCATTTTCGTGGAGACGACATATCCGACTTTCTCTTTCCGATTCGAGTCGGTCTTGGGGGTTGGAACCCCGCTCTTCTGTTCTGCCATTGCAATCCTTCTTCTCGTCCCACAACGGGACGGGACACTATCTCTTAGCCTTCTTCTTGGCCGCGGACTTCTTTGGCGCAGCAGAAGCCTTCTTCTTGCTCGAAGTTTTCTTGGCTGAGGAAGACT
>JAFAUE010000275.1 GCA_019243475.1 Acidobacteriota bacterium
GAGAACTCAGGTTTCCAGCTTATTCTGCTGCGCCTCCGCTGCCTCAGTAGTAACCTTTCGCACCCTGCAATTTGTTGACCTTTCAGATAAGTTGCTGTAACTTTCGTCCTCGGGACCTCCCTCTTCAGCCGCAAGTCGGCTCGAACCCGCCAATACCCTTTTTTTGCAGAAGATCAGGCCTGCAATCGCAAAGTTGCCGGCGGTTGGGTGAGTCTGTCGCGGCTGATATGGTGACCACGGTGCAAAAGATCGGACGTTACGAGATCGTCAGCGAGCTGGGACGCGGCGCGATGGGCTTGGTGTATCGCGCGATCGATCCCAACATCGGCCGCACCGTAGCGCTCAAAACCATGCGCCTCGATGTGCACGGCATCGAGCACGACGACATGCTGCGCCGCTTCAAGTATGAAGCCCGAGCCGCCGGGCTGATGAACCATCCCAACATCGTCACGATCTACGACGCCGACGAGGTCGATGGCCTCTTCTACATCGCAATGGAGTACCTCGAAGGACACACGCTTCAGACGCTGATGCTGGAGAAGCGGGTGGTTCCAACCGAGCAGATCGTTGAGGTCGCGCGCCAGGTGGCCATGGGGCTGGACTACGCGCACCAGATGAGAGTGATTCACCGCGACATCAAGCCGGCCAACATCATGATCACGCCGCAGAACGTTTCGAAGATCATGGATTTCGGCATCTCCAAAGTTGCGGGAAGCAAGACCAATACCAGCCAGGTTCTCGGCACTCCGAACTACATGTCACCCGAGCAGGTGAAAGGCGTGGAGCTTGATGGCCGCGCCGATCTCTTCAGCTTCGGCGTAGTGCTGTATGAGATGGCTACCGGCGAACGTCCTTTCCCCGGCGACAATGTCACGACCATCATTTACAAAATCGTCAGCGAACAGCCTGTGCCGCCGAGTGAGAAACAGATGGGCGTCCATCCGGGCCTGAGCGCGATCATCTCCATGTGCCTGGAGAAGAATCCCGCCCACCGATATCAGACGGGCGCTGAACTGGCGCGGGCGCTGGAAAACTATCGCTCCATTGGCGGCGACGATGAAGCCACATCCGTTCTTCCTGCTGCGCCGCTGCGGTCGCCGCTCAGCGCTACGGGCATGTTCGCTCCCGCCGTCCGCACTCAAGCTGTCGGTTCCCAATCTGGAGCTGCCGCTGCCCCTGCGCTGGCACATCAGACTGGCCGGCGGACAGCCGCGATGTCGCCTGGCAATGCTACTCAGAGAGGGAAGACCAGCACGAAGCCATTTGCGGTTGTGATGGTTCTGCTGGTTTTGGTTCTCGGAGCCGCCGGGATCTACGCCGCGAAACATCGCCGCAGACCGTTGCAGGCCATCAACACTCAGCCTCAAGCCGCGGCTTCCGCGGTGGCGCAAAACTCCCAAAACGGGGCACCGGCAGCGGTACCACCGTCGCAAACGCCGCATTCTACTCAGCCGGCAGTCGAGACCGAAGCTGAACCTAAAGCGGTAGTCAAAAAAGCCGCCGAACGTGTTCCCGAAAAAGCACAGACGCCCGGCAAAGTGGAAATTCGCTTCACTTCCAGTCCGGGCGGAGCATTCGTGCAAATCGATGGCAAATCCAACTCCGAATGGCTCACACCTTTCACCATGCCGAATCTGATTCCCGGCAATCATCAGGTGGTGTTCACCAAGAGCGGATATTCGACCGAAACGCGGAGTCTTGAAATTGGGCCGAAGAACTCCTCTTACCACATCGATCTGGTTCCAGTAACGACCGCCATAGCGCTCGCGAGCGATCCCGCAGGGGCAAGCATAGAGGTCGATGGCCGTGAAACCGGCAAGGTCACCCCGGCCCAGATACCGGTCTCAGAAGGCGATCACCGTGTGATTCTTCGCCTGGATGGGTACCGCAGCGCCCAAACTGTCGCTAGCGTGGACAAAGGACAGGTATTTAGCTTCTCGCCAACGCTTAACCCTGCGGATGCTCGCCAAGCAGGTAATACCAATCCGGTTACTACGCGATTAGGAAAGATTTTTGGAGGGGGTATCCGCGGAGGCAAAGGCATGATAGATTTCGTCACCACACCCCCTGGCGCGAAGATCTTCATTCAGGGTCGGCCCATGGCATTCGCCACCCCCGCTCATGTGCCCATTCCCGAGGGAGACTACCGCGTCGAATTCCGCGAACCTGGGTATAAACCAGTGCAGCAGAATGTACACGTGGAGGCTGGAAAGAACGTCAGGGTGTCTGCGACCCTCGATCCGCGATAAGGCATGAGCCGCATCATCATCTCCGGGCCCGACGGCAAGCGTGGAATGCTCGAACTCACCAAACCACTGGTGACAATCGGGCGCGGCGCTGCCAACGATCTTGTCCTTCCCGACAACAGCGTCAGCCGCCTCCATGCGGTCATCAAGTGCGAAAACGGGAACACCTACATAGCGGATCGCAACAGCACCAACGGCGTCGTGATCGATGGCGCCCGCATCAGCGCAGAACAGCGACTGAACCACAACGATGTTGCGCGCCTCGGCTCCTACGAACTGCGCTTCGAAGAGGTGCGGGACTCGGGCATTCTGATCAAGAGCGCAGATATTCCGCCCACGCTGAACGACGTCCTGCGTGGAGGCGGAAGACGCGACGGCTTAGCGGCACAGTACGCCAATCAGATTCCAGCTGACTTGGCTGAACAGATCAAAAGACTCGAGCGCGAGAATCATTTGCTGACGATGCTTTACGACGCCGGCATCGCCCTCAGCTCCAAGCTCTCGCTGGATGGAATTTCCGAACAAGTTATGAACCTCGCGTTCCGCATTCAAGGCGTAGAACGCGGCTTCATGATGCTGTTCAACGATAACGGCGAAGTCACCAGGCAGACCGAGGTTCGTTATCGACGTCCTCCGGCCGAAGGCAACGTGAGCCAGCCGCATATCATTCTCAGCCGCGCGATTATGGACCGCATCCGCACCGAGCAGAAGCCGATCCTCATTACCGACGTCGCGGCGGATGAGCGATTCCGAGGCAGCGAGAGCATGCGTATCTCGGGCCTGCGTTCGGCCATGTGCGCGCCGCTGCTCGGCAGTGGCAAGACGTTCGGCATACTCTACGTCGATAACCTGGAAAAGCCTCAGGCATTTACGCAAGACGAATGGAACGTTTTTGCGCTCGTCGCTGCCCAGGCGGGAGCGGCCATCGACACGCTCTATGCCCACGAACAGATCGCCAAACAAGTAACGCAGCGTGCCGCTTTGGAACGCTTCCTCTCACCCGAAGTGGTGGAGATGATCTCGCAGAATCCGGAAGGTGTGCGTCTGGGCGGTTTGAACCAGAAAGTCAGCGTAATGTTTGCCGACATTCGCGGCTTCACCACGCTGAGCGAGCGTCTGGAGCCAGAAAAGATTGTCGAGATCCTGAACAACTATTTCACGCATGTGACCGACATCATCTTCGACCACGGCGGAACTCTGGATAAATACCTCGGCGATGGCGTGATGGCATTGTTTGGAGCGCCGATTACCAAAGGCAACGACGCAGAAAACGCAGTCCGAGCCGCGCAGGGGATTCAGCGTCTCATTGTGGAACTCAATCGCGACGCTGCTGCGCGTAAATGGCCGGAGCTGCGTGTTGGCATCGGGATTAATACTGGAATCGTGACCGCGGGCAACATCGGCTCCCCGCGACGTATTGACTACACCGTCATCGGCGACACGGTTAATACCGCCTCGCGCCTCATGTCCAACGCCCCGGGCGGAACGATCCTAATTTCACAAGCGACGGCAAACGATCTTACTGACGGAAGGTTTTCACTGCGCGCCCTCGACCCGCTGCTGGTCAAAGGCAAATCCGAGGCGATTAAGGTTTTCAAGGTCGATTGGGAAACCAGCGTGGCTGCAGCCGTCGCCGTCTAATCTCACCACAGCAACGCTGCTCAGAATTAAATCTTTACTACTCTTTACTCTTTGGATGGCGTGCTGCTCTTCGTCTCGGTCTTTGACTCTGACGGTTTGGAGTCGCTCTTCGATTCGCTCTTGCCGCTGTCGGATTTCTCGCCCGTCTTCGAATCGGACTTTGCCCCAGCTCCGCCCTTCTTCGCGTAGTCGGTGACGTACCAACCGCTGCCCTTGAACTGCACTGCCGGCGCATGGAGCAGGCGCTCGACCTTGCTTCCACATTTGGGACATACAGGATCAGGATCGGAGACGCTTTGAATCTTTTCAAAGCGATGGCGGCACTGGGTGCATTCGAATTCGTAAAGAGGCACGATTCTCCTTGGCTGTGGGATACACGAGTAGTTTAGCTGGATTGTCACACAGGGTCATCAGACACTTTTGCCCGCTCGCTCCGGAGGCAACTTCACGCTGCTATATTCTTCGCGCTCGCATCGCGCTTACTTCATTTCGATTCCTGAAACGGATGCGGCTGGGGAATCATGCAAGAGGACAACGGACAGGTCAATCGCAGAACATTTCTCAAGTTGAGTGGCGCTGCAATGGCTGCCGCCAGCAGCAACGCGCTTTGGGCGGAGCCGCAGGAAGCCGGCGCGTCCGTAACGCGGCGAGAACAGCCGAAGAATCCGATCGTCATCGAGTCAGACTATCTTCGTGTCGAACTCGACCCTCAACATGGTCTTCCCTATCGATACAGCGTTCCTCGGCGGAACTGGTCGATCCTGGGGGAGGATCTTGGTAAACCGATCCTCGTCACCGTCTGTCACAAGCCAACCTGGACTTTCCGCACTATTCCCGCGAGGGTGAGCGCAGGAAGTCCGCAAGAAAGTGCAGTCGCCTGCCTGTTCATCG
>JAFAUE010000295.1 GCA_019243475.1 Acidobacteriota bacterium
CTGCTCACGCTGTCGCGGCTCGAATCCGGCGAAGCGCTGCCGGAAACGGAGATGGTGCACCTCCCAGATCTGCTGGCTGAAATTGCAGCCGATGCCGAGATCGAAGCGCAGTCGCGCCATTGCAGCGTGGAGCTCGCACGCATGCCAGAATGCTGGATTGAGGGCAATCGCGAGCTTCTGCGCAGCGCCTTCGAAAACGTAGTTCGCAATGGTATTCGCTACACTGAGGCGGGCACATCCGTTCGCATTAGTGCCGCGTGCAACGATCATGAGGTGCGGGTCATAGTCCAGGACCATGGACCTGGCGTTCCCGAATCAGAACTCGATAAAGTCTTCAAGCCCTTCTATCGCGTGGATACCTCGCGCGAACGCCGCACTGGCGGCGTTGGCCTCGGCCTTGCCATCGCGGAGCGGGCCATAAAACTGCACAACGGGAAGATCGCTGCCGGGAACCTGAAAGAAGGCGGATTTCAGGTAGAGATCTCGCTACCCATGGCAATGGTGGCTGTCTAGGAACTGGACGAGTGGACGCCGTGGACAATCCACAGCGTCCCTGCGCTGCTAGACCAACTCGCGAACGCGATCTTCGATCATGTTTTCCCAGGCGATCTTACCGCGATTCGGTTCGCCCCGGAGAAGCGACTCGGCAAACTTGACCGCCTGCTCCGCCTTTATCTTGCCGGGCATTGGGGCCGTGAGCGGATCGACCACTGCCTCGATCAGTACCGGGCCATCCACTTTCAACGCTTCGTCCAGCATGTCTCCACAGCGTTTGGGATCATCAATCGTGAAGCCGGTGCCGCCGCAAGCGCGCGCGAAGGCAGCGAAGTCGATGGGATGGAGCTGTACTCCATATTCCGGATTGCCCAGGAACACCATCTGCTCCCATTTGATCTGACCGAGTAAGTTGTTCTTCACCACAACCACGCGAATTGGAAGCTGATACTTAACGGCGGTCACGAAGTCTGCCATCAGCATGGAAAAACCACCGTCTCCAACGAATGCGAATACCGGACGATCCGGATGCGCCGCGGCGGCGGCAATGGCATAGGGAAGACCGCAGGCCATAGTAGCCAGATTCCCGGAACAGGAATGCATCTGTCCGCGTTTGGCAGGAATGTGCCGCGCCCACCACGTAGTAATAGTGCCGCTGTCGCAAGCGACGATCGCGTTGGACGGCAGCCGTTTGCCTAATTCATGGGCGATCACCTGCGGACGCATCGGTTTGTCTTTGACAGAAGCGCGCGTCTGCATCAGCTTGTTCCATTCGCGCATTCCCTTCTGCGCTTTTTCGAGGAAGCCGCGGTCGGATTTACGCTTCAGCAGCTTGTTGAGTTCAGCAAGCGTCTTTGCACTGTCGCCGATCAAACCCACTTCAATCGGGTAACGCAAACCAATGCGCTTGGGATCGAGTTCGATCTGCACAGCTCTGGCGCTTCCCGGTTTGGGATAGAACTCAATGTAAGGAAATGTCGTGCCTACGATCAGCATGGTGTCGCAATTTTCCATTGCTTCTTGCGACGGGCGCGTGCCCAGTAGGCCAATTCCGCCCGTCGTGTACGGACTGTCGTCAGGAACGCAGGCTTTCCCCAACAGCGGTTTAATGATCGGAGCAGCCAGCAGCTCGGCTGCCTCTTCCAACTCGTCGGTAGCGTTGAGCGCGCCGCGACCGGCCAGGATGGCAATTTTCTTTCCCTTGTTCAGGATCTCTGCGGCCTGGCGCAAGTCAGCCTCGTTTGGCAGCCTCGCGCTATGGGTGAACAGGTCGGCCGAGTGGTGCTTCACGTTGCGCTTGGAGCGCTCGTCCTCGGTAAGATCTTGGATATCGGTGGAAATCGTGATGTGTGCCACGCCGCGATAAGCCATGGCCGTGCGCACTGCAAGGTCAACGGTCGGTATTACGTGCGCGGCTCCCATAATCCGGTTGTTGTACGCGCAGACGTCAATAAATAACTTGTCGAGTTCCACGTCCTGCTGTGTGTAGGTGTTCACCAGGTCGTGAAAGGCGAGACCCGTGATGGCAAGCACCGGCTGTCCGTCGAGCTTGGCGTCGTACAGACCATTCAACAGATGAATTCCTCCCGGGCCAGACGTAGCCAGGCAAACGCCTAAGCGGCCAGTGAACTTGGCGTAGCCGCAGGCCATGAATGCTGCCGATTCTTCATGTCGTACCTGAATGAATCGAATGCGCTCCTGGCGCGTGCGCAGGGCCTCCATGATTCCGTTAATGCCGTCGCCGGGGATACCGAAAATTGTGTCCACGCCCCATTCGATCAACCGGTCAATGAGAGTCTCTGCAGCCGTCTTTGCCATGAACAAGATCTCCTTCCGTCAATGAGATGCGACGCGCCATGGCGGCGTGGTCATCGGAAAAGCGCATGTATGGCTTCGGCGAGGCAGAGTGAGCTGCAGAACGCATTGCCGAGTGTTCCGTCGCAGATACAACTTTGATTTCCATGAGCGCTACTTATTAACTGCCCCGTCTTCGCAAACTGAAGACGCGGGAAGGAGCAGGCCTTGTCCGACATGGTTCTTCGCTTTGTCATTGGGGGATTGGTCGTCAGCGCCTTTGCTCTGATCGGCGATCTGTTGAAGCCGAAAAGCTTTGCTGGGCTATTCGGAGCTGCTCCTTCCGTAGCCCTGGCTACTCTCACGCTCACGATCTTCAAGGATGGAAAATCGTATGCTGCGGTGGAGGCGCGATCGATGGTTGCAGGCGCAATCGCGCTGCTGCTCTATTGTGTGCTCGTGACCTGGCTTTTGAAGCGAGACCACTTTCGTGCGCTTGGGGCCACCTGTGCTGCTTCCGTCCTCTGGTTCGCTACCGCGTTCGGGCTTTGGTTCGTCTTCCTGCACTGAGGGACGTCAATGCAGATCAAGCTCGATCCCAGCACGCTAAAGCAAACGAAATGGTATGAACTCGCCATTCGTTTCGCCCTGGGCGGCGCAATCACAGTCCTCGCCGGGCTGCTCGCGAAGAAATTTGGCCCGACAGTTGGCGGACTGTTTTTGGCATTTCCCGCAATATTTCCGGCGAGCGCCACACTGGTGGAAAGTCACGAAGAGGAAAAGAAACAGCAAGAAGGAATGCATGGCGCAAAACGCGGACGAGATGCTGCCGCCCTCGATTCAGCTGGCGCCGCGATGGGCAGCTTAGGCCTGATCTTTTTCGCGATATCGGTCTGGCAGTTTCTTTCCAAGAGTTCCGCAGCGCTGATTCTGCCCGCAGCCCTTGTGCTCTGGTTCATCAGCTCCTGCGCGACGTGGCTGGTCCGCGAAAATCGGCGCCTCATCTTTGGATTGAGGCGGTCACCTCAAGCGTCACTAAAGACCCGTTAACTGAGAATTTCGGACACGGTCGCAATCTAATCGCAGATCCGTCGTCATTCATGGCGAAGCGCTACCATCGGGTCCACTTGCGCCGCTCTCCTCGCGGGCAAGTAACACGCCAGCAGCGCCACTGCTCCAAGACAAAGTGCGGTCAGAACGATAATAGCGGGGTCGCTCGGCCGCACCTGGTGCAGCAGGCTTGAGATCAAACGTCCAGCAGCCAACGCTGCGATCAGTCCCAAAATGAAACCGATTCCCGCCAGGCGCATGCCTTCCCGTAACACTAAGCTCAGCACGCGTCCGCGGCTCGCGCCCAGCGACATGCGAATTCCGATTTCGCGAGTGCGTTGCGTAACCAGATAGGAGAGCACTCCATAAATGCCAACTGCGGCCAGCAAAAGGGCAAGACCGGAGAACAATCCGAGCAGCATAGCCAGAAACTGCTGGCCGGCGGCATGCTGCGCGATCACCTCGTCCATTGTGCGGATAGCGTAAAGAGGAAGCGTGGAATCGAGCTCGCCGAGGACATGTCGCACTTCTGAACTAACGTCAATGCCAGGGGAGACCGTGTGCACGACGAGCATTACGTATTGCGAGCCGTCAAACGGAAAGTATGTTTCCGGAACAGGTGCATGCGTGATGCTCCACTGCTTTACATCGCCGACCACACCTACGACTTCCAACCACGGACCATCTTTGCTGCCGTAGGAATACATCTTGCCGAGTGGATTTTCGTTTGCCCAGAACTGGCGGACCATCGCCTGATTCACGATCACTGGAGTGACAATGGCATTGCTCTGTTCCGGGCTTAGCTTTACGTGAGTTTTATCGAGCGCAGCCTGACGTTCGTCCTCTGCAAAGCGCTGATTCATATCTTCATCAGTGAAGACTCTGCCTTGCAGCAGTGGAATTCCCATGACCTTGAAGTAATCAGGACTGACGGAATGCGTTTCGACCAGAGGTCCGCTCATGGGTTGAAACGGTGTCCCGCGAGTGTGTACGTATCCGTTGCTGCCGCCCTCCAGCGGCAAGCGATTGTTGAGCGCAACAGATTCGACTCCCGGAAGATGCTGCACCTTCTCAAGCAGACTTTTGTCAAAGTCGAATTGTTTCTGGTCGTCCTTGTAGCCTGCCTCGGGAAGGAAAATATTTCCTGTCCATACGCCTTGGGTACGCACTCCTACATTCGTGCTGCGCAAGCGCATGAAGTCTTTGAGCAATAAACCTGCGCAAATGAGCAGCAGCAGTGACAATCCCACTTCGCCAACGACCAGCAAATCGCTGGCTCGGCGGCGCTGCCGGCTGGCGCTGACCACGCCTCCGGCTGCTCCTTTCAGTTCTTCGTAGAACGAGCTGCCGGAGATCTGTAAAGCTGGAGCGATCCCAAACAGAATGCCGGTAACTACGGCAAGCAGCAGCGTGAAGCCGAGCACCGAAGGGTTGATCTCGATGACGTTTGCGTTTGGCAAGCCCAAATGCTTGAGCGATGTAATTACGCGAATCGCTGTGGCCGCTAAGCCAAGGCCCGCGACAGCTCCGGCAACAGCGAGCAGAACGCTTTCTGTGAGTACTTGCCGGATCAAGCGCCGTCTTCCCGCCCCCAAGGCGCCGCGAATCGCCATCTCCCGCTGCCGAGCCACAGCACGCGAGAGGAGAAGATTCGCAATGTTGGCGCACGCGATCAGCAGGACCAGTGCTACTGCCCATAGCATGATGAGCAAGGAGCTGCGGGACTCGCCTACAAGATCTTCGTGCAGTGGAACGAGAGATGCCCCGACTTTGTAGTTTGAATCGGGATACTGCTGCTCCAACCGGCTGGCGATGAGCGAGGTCTCCGCCTGCGCCTGTTGCAATGTCACGCCTGGCTTGAGACGACCAATTACCTGATATTGGTGTGTACCGCGCGGCCCCAGGCTCTTGGTGTCCATGTCCATGGGAACCCAAAGCTGGGATTCCGCAGGATAGTGAAAGGCAGCAGGCATCACCCCTATCACGCTGTACTTTTCGTCATTCAGTTCAATCTCGCGGCCAACTACTTCGGAGCTCCCGCCGAAGCGGCTTTGCCAGAGGCCATAGCTCAGGATTAACTCGTGGTCCTTTCCCGGCTCATCCTCGCCCGGCGCCCATGTTCTTCCCAGCAATGGACGAGCGCCGAGCAGCGAGAAGAAGTTGGCTTCGGTCGGGGTGCCGATCACGTGATCCGGCTCCCCGCGTCCGCTCAGGTTCATCGAATGCGGCCAGCCAATCAGCGTCATGTCCTGAAAGCTATGGTTTTGCGTCTTCCAGTCGAGAAAATCCAGCCCCGTAAAGGGATAATTGCCCGGTGCTGCCTCCGTTTCGTATACGCGGACAAGCTGCCCCGGCTGGTCGTAAGGCAGAGGCCGCAACAGTACGGCGTTAATGATGCTGAAAATGGCAGTGTTCGCACCGATCCCCAGCGCGAGGGTAATAATCGCCACCAGAGCAAATCCAGGGGCGCGGCGCAATCCGCGTAGCCCGTATACGACATCCTGAATGAGAGTATCCATAGCAGCTCCCGGCAAGCTCTTAGACTTGCATGCTCCACGGAACGTTAGGAAAGCACCTAAGTCTCGCTAACTTCCGGGAGCCGAATGAGTCTGTTACTCGGATTCCCGGAACCGGCTCGAAACGGCTATCGTAACTGTCTGGGCAGCAATTCTGGTTCAACGGGGACGGCAAAACTATCTACTCGTCCCAGGAGATCAAAATGAAATCCATTTCTCGAATACCACTCATCGCCATTCTCGCCATATCGTTTGCCTGCGCCGCGGCCCAAACTGCTGCGAACCAGAATGCTAGCCAACCAGATCACCTTACCCGCTCCTTTGTGGTGAATACCGGCAGCACACTATCCGTACAAAATTACAAAGGCACCATTCACGTTACCGGCGGAAGCGGCAACCAGGTGAGCGTTACGGTCGAGAAGAAGTTTGAAGGCAGCGAGAGTGATCGCAAGTGGTGGATGGATAAGGTACACGTAAATTTTGAAAACGATCCCAGCCGTGTGCGCGTGGCCGTCGACTATCCCAACAACAGTTGCATGTTCTGGTGCGATGAACAACACTCCGACTACACCGCCTGGGTTGAACTGACCATTCAGGTTCCGCAGAAAACAAACCTGGACATCGAAGGCTACAAGCCGGAAATCCGGCTGGCATCGGTCGAAGGCGACATTCGCGTCAAGAGCTACAAGGCTCCTATCGAGATCGCTTCTACGACGGGGCCAATCAACATCTCCACCTACAAAGAGTCGGTGCGGCTGCGCGACGTGACGGTGCGCGGCGACTTGCGCTTAAAGATGTACAAGGGTGAAGCGGAAGTTGTGGCTAAGAACTTGGGCCAGGATGCGGAGATCGAGATTGAAAAAGGATCAGCCGTAGTGCGGGTGCCGCGCAATGCTGGTTTGACTGTGGATTACTCAGGTGGACGTCGTTCGAGCTTTCACACCGACCTGCCGCTTGCGACCGAAACGGGCTTCCATAGCGGTGATATTCGTGGATCGATCAACGGCGGTGGGACTCACCTGCGCCTGCGTACAGAGCGCGGGTCGTTCAGCATTGAAGCTGCGCAATAGGACTTCGGCAGCGTTGTTTGACAAATCGTCTTTTTCACAATTGGCGGTCGCTGCAATCTGAAGCGGCAAAAAACCGCTCCACGTCCCCCACTCCGTTTGCGACCGCATACTTGGGCAGGCTCTCAAAGAAAATCCGGCCATAGCGCTGACGCTGGACGCGGTTGTCGAGAAGAACGAGAACTCCGCGATCGTGCAGCGAGCGAATCAGGCGGCCGAAGCCTTGCTTGAGCGTAATCACCGCTCCCGGCACCTGGTACTCCATAAATGCATTTCCGCCGTCGGCAGCAATCGCCGCCACGCGCGCCGCAACTACAGGATCATTGGGAACCGCAAACGGCAGACGGTCGATGATGACGCAGCTGAGCTGCTCCCCCTGAACGTCCACGCCCTGCCAGAAAGATGAAGTCGCAAAAAGAATTGCGTTCGGCGTGGTGCGGAACTCTTCCAGGAGTGCTGTCTTTGGCGCTGAACCCTGGATCAGCATTGGGAAATCAAGTTCCCCCAGCAGGCGTTCGTACATGTCATGCATCTGTGCATAGCTGGTGAACAAACAGAACGCTCGTCCCTGAGTGATCTCGAGTATGCAGCGCATTTTCTCTGCCGCGCGCTGCGCAAACTGATCGCTACGGGGATCGGGTAGATCGCCGGCAACGTACAGCAAGGCCTGCCGCGAGTAATCGAAATGCGAAGGCACAATCAACGCGCGCGCGTGATCAAGCCCAAGCCGCCGCTGGATGTACTCGAAGCCATTGCTGACCGCCAGCGTTGCAGAGGTCAACACAGCCGATTCGAGATTTTCGAAGAGTGTCTGGCGAAGAAGCTGCGAGACATCGATGGGAGTGGCCTGCAGCGAAACCAGACGCTGTCCGGAGCGGCCGCGCCCCAATCCACCTCGACGCTCGATCCAGAAAACAGTGTTCTTGTCCCTGGATTCCAGAATGAAACCGAGCTGCGCCTTCAATTCCTCCGCACGGTGAGCAAACTGAAAAACCTCTTCAGGTTTTTCCTCAATGCGATCCAGTTCTCCGATCACTCGGGTAAGGGCGTTCATCAAGGAAATGTACTCATCGCCATTCTCTTCGAGGAACTGCGCGCGGTTGTTGAAGGCAAACCTGCCTTCCCCAGGGGGGATGAGTGCGAAGAAAAATTGGGTGCGCTCGCGCAGGTTAGCGCAGGCGTTGATTACCTGCGAGGGCAGCGTCTTGCGCTGGCGAAGGGTCGTCTCCACATCGCGGGCAAGCTCGTCAAAGCGAAGGTTGCTGACCGCCACCCCGAAGTATGTTCCGGCGACGTCCTCGAGTTCGTGGGCTTCATCGAAGACCACGATGCCGGCTTCAGGAAGAACTCCGGCATCGGGTGCGCCGTCGGCAGCGCGCTTGATTGAGAGGTCGGCAAAGAACAGATGATGGTTGACGATGATGATGTCGCTTTCCAGCGCTCTCCGCCGCATCTCCGTGATGAAGCATCGCTCGAACTGCGGACACTTCTGTCCGACGCATGCGTCAGAGCGAGCATCGAGCTTATGCCAAAGCGCGCTCGCCTCCGGCAGCGCAGCAAGTTCCGCGCGGTCGCCGGTCTCGGTGTGCTGCTCCCATTCAGCGATCGCGCGATACTGATCCACCTCGCCAAGCTCGCGCAGGATTGGCTGGTTCTGGAGATCGTAGAGCTTTTGCCGACACAGATAATTGTTGCGGCCCTTCATGTAGCAAACGCGCAGACTTCCTTCCCCATCTGGGAAGAGCACGTGCTCCAGAAATGGAATGTCCTTGTAGAAAAGCTGCTCCTGCAGGTTTTTTGTGCCGGTAGAGATGATCACGCGTTTGCCGGAGCGGATTGCCGGCAGCAGATATGCGAGCGTCTTTCCCGTTCCGGTGCCGGCTTCTACAAGAAGGTGGCGCTTTTCCGTGAAAGCGGATTCAACCGCTTCGGCCATCTGAAGCTGCCCGCGGCGAAACTCGTATGCCGGATGCGAGGCCGCCAGCGCGCCGCCGGGAGCAAAGAAAGAGTAGAGCGAGGACATCGCTCGCGGTCGCGCCGCAGCCGCGTTTTGGGGAACGGAAGACAAGAGGAGCCCAGCAGCCCGCATCGAGCTGTGCGGAACGAGTCTCTATAATAGCCACGCAGCCGCGAAAGAGTGGCATTTTTTCAACGAAAGCGCCTGACCGGTCTTCGGCGTCCCCCCTCAGCTTTGAGATGATTACAGTGCGATGATCAACGTCACCGCTATCCTGGAAACTCGCGCAAATGTGCGTGCAGCCCGCCAAGCGGGCAAGAAAATTGGTTTCGTTCCCACCATGGGGGCGTTACACGACGGGCACATGGCCCTAGTGCGCGAGGCCAAACGCCGCTGTGACTTTGTTGCAGCGTCGATCTTCGTAAACCCCACTCAGTTCGGTCCGAATGAGGATTTCGCGCGCTACCCGCGAACGTTTGATGCAGACCAATGGAAGCTTGAGGCAGAAGGCGTGGACCTTCTGTTTGCTCCTTCAGTTGAAGAAATGTATCCGGCAGGCGCAACCACGTTCATCAACGTGGATGGCATTGGCGACAGACTCGATGGCCGCTCGCGCCCCGGCCATTTTCGAGGCGTAGCCACGGTGGTTGCCAAACTCTTCCACATCATGGATCCGGATATCGCTTTCTTCGGCCAGAAAGACGCGGCGCAGCTGGCTGTCATCAAGCGAATGGTGCGTGACCTGATGTTGCCGGTTGAGATCGCCGTGGTTCCCATCGTCCGCGAAAAAGACGGTCTAGCCATGAGTTCGCGCAACACTTATCTTTCGCCCGAGGAGCGCAGGCAAGCGACCGTGCTTTCGCGAGCATTGCGGAAAGTAGAAAAGTCTTACCTCAACGGCGAGCAGGACTCAGCGCATCTGATATCCGTGGCCCGAAAGGTATTCTCTGAGGAGCCTTCGGTGAAAGTTGACTATGTGGAGGTCATCGAGGCCGATACGCTGGAAGCCGTTCCTTCTGCCAAAAATGGAACTCTTGTCGCGGTCGCCGCATTTATCGGAAAAACAAGGCTGATTGACAATCTCCTCTTGAATGCGTGAGAAGGACTTGCAGTCATAGTTTCTGAAGTTCTGCGATCCGTTTCTGCACCACCGACGAATATTCCTGGATGTCCTTGTCGGAATATCCAGCTGAGCGAAACGCGTCCTGGATTTGTTCAGGCTTGAGCTGCGCGAGCAGGCTGCCGATCCATTTCGCGTCGGCTATGGGGATTTCCCGTCCGATCCAGCGAAGCTTTTGCCGAGTCACAAAATTTGGGATTGAAAAGATCCCCAAGATTCCCAGAACCGTAGAGTGTGAAGGAGCGGCAAAGTCCACCTTGTCATGATGTACGTGACTAACGAACTTCGAATGTTTGTAGGCGTGAAGATCGCCTTTGCCGCGTCCCGGACCTAGACGATATCCAGTGGTGCCAAAAGACGCTCCCAAGTCAGTGACCACGTACAGTTGATTTCCGTTGTCTTTATCCTTGTAGATGGCGTTGTTTTCATCTTTCACGTCCCAGTTATTGATGAGCGCCATCATCACTCGAAGGCCGTTGAACTCGCGCTGACCGTTGAAGGGATTGTGGCGCCAATGCCACTCGTCATCCTTCTCAGCATGTTTGAGATGGCGCTTAAGACGCGCGTCAGCCACCTCTCCACCATGCTTTATGTATTCTTGCCCTCGATTCAAAGCTGGAGGAAGGTTCTGCACATGAAGATTTTTGACTAAATAGTCCTCTTCGGTGAAATAACCGACGGCCCATAGCAGCCGCGTGGCAACCGTCTCAGGCTTAGCCTCAACCCCTAGCTTGACTTTCCACTTTTCGCCGTCCTGGTCGTGCACATCAAACTTAGGATTGCTGCCCTTTGTATCTTCTTTTTCAAACACCACAGGCGGATGGGGCTGGTCTTTCTCTCCACCGGACCCATACAAAAGGTTCTTGCTGGAGATATCACCCGGATCGCGCCAGATGAGAGCCTGCCCGGCTTGAAAGCTTGTCTGTGGCTGCTGGGCAACGGCGATGCCGAACGTTAGAAGAGTGAAAGCAACACAGTTGGAGGCGAATTGCGCGCCGCGCACGAATCTGAACAGACGAGCTGAGTGGAGCATGAGGCTTTTATGCTAAGCCTCTGATTAGATAGCCAGAGTACCGGAATGGGCTGCTTACGATGTGCAATTTGGCAGTGAAAACGATGCCAATGGCCTTTGTAAGAAGAGCGGTTAACGCGGAGTTCGACTCTCGGGGGATGTTAAGCAACTAGACTATCTCTTGAGTGTCGCGCGGATCTCGAACCGGTGCATATGCGTAGTACATGTCCTCGATCACGCGCTGCACCTTCCCCGCCAGTTCGTCGACATTGCGGAGCGTACAGCCCGCCGGCGAGATCGGTTCGCCCGCGATGAGCAGAAGTTCCCGCGGCTGGATATGGAAGCTGTTCATCGGCAAGGCTTCGAAAGTATGCACAATGGCGAGGGGCACAACCGGGACCTGGGCCTTAATCGAGGCATGGAAGGCGCCGCTCATAAAAGGCATGATGTGGCCGTCGGCGGCTCGCCCGCCTTCGGGAAAAATCACCAGCGGCATTCCCGCTTTGAGACTCTCAATCGCACGCACCAGGCTGCGTACGGCGGCCCGCGCATTCGTCTGATCCACAGGGAACTGTCCTGATCGCTTGAGGTGACCCCCAACGAAGGGATAACGAAACAGCTCCTGCTTGGCCAGAATTCGGAACTGAATCGGCAGCTTCGCGTACAACACGGGAATGTCGAGCGCGGAGATGTGATTGGCGGCATAGATGGCCGTCTGCGATGTGTCGATCTTTTCGAACCCGACTACCCGCACGGGACACATGGCGGTGGCCAGAATCCAACGCGACCAGCTGCGTGCAATGCCATGCTGCTTTTCGCCATGTGTGTCAAAAAAGGACACGAACAACGACGCCGTACCCAGGAGAATCGTGTAGAGAAAAATCAGCGGATCGAGGACAAAGTAGGAGCGAAGTCGACTGAGGAAGTGGCGAATACCGCTCTGCTCCGTTTGAACTGTGCTCAGCTCAGAGGGAACGCTAAGGTTGGAGTGCTCCTCCATCAACGCATTGTAAAAGCTGAGGAGCTTCTAAGGTCAGTGGTCTGAAGCTGCTCCAGCGCGGCGCCTACCAGATAAACAGAGCCGGTAATTGCGATCGTTCGACCAGCCCGCCGCGCCACACCTATCGCGTCACTCAGTTCCTCTTCTACATGCACGGGCACTCCTACATGCTGCGTCATCCGGCGGATTTCTTCGGCTGTTGCCGCCCGCGGACTGTGCACGGTCGTAGCGATTACCTCGTCAGCTAGAGGAAACAGTATCTCGGCGATTTCGGAGATGGCCTTGTCACGCATGGCGCCAAAAACCAGCGTGAGTGGCACACCGTCATAGCGGGTTGAGAGGGCGGAGCGAAGAGCCCAGGCGCCGGCGGGATTGTGAGCCACATCGAGAACAATCTCCGGATTTGCAGCAATCACATGAAACCGTCCCGGCCAGCGAGTTTGCGCGATGCCTTTAGCAATATCGTCTGGCGTGATGCCGTAGCCGAAAGACTGCTTGAGCTCGACGGCCGAAGCAATTGCCAGAGCTACGTTGCGAAGTTGATGCCTGCCGGCCAGATGGGATTCGACTTCGATTCGGCTGTCTAGCCCCTCGATCGCGTACCGATTTACCGGAGTGCCATTGTCCTCGCTCAGGAAACCTTCGGCAGCGGGAGTCACTGGAGGAACAAAGGATGCCGCATTTACCACGCGAACATTGAGTTCCTGGACGCGCTCTGCTAAGGCGTCATTCACTTCAGGGAGCTGCGGCAGCGTAACCAGCGTGCCATTCGCGCGCAAGATGCCAGCTTTTTCGCGGGTAATTTCCGCCAGCGTATTGCCAAGCCATTCCATATGGTCGAGCGAGATGTCAGTAATCACAGAAAGGAGAGGATCGGCGACGTTGGTGGCATCGAGTCTGCCGCCGATTCCGACCTCCAGTACCGCCAGATCGATGCCTGCGCTGGCAAAGTACTCGAAGGCCATGGCGGTGAGGGTCTCGAAAAAACTCGGATGCTGGTCGAGTTTGCCCGCCCGAACCAGAGTCTCAGAGGTGGTTTCCATACGGGAATGGATCTCGGCAAGCTCAGCATC
>JAFAUE010000346.1 GCA_019243475.1 Acidobacteriota bacterium
CCAATAATCCCTGCCCGATGCGGCATGAGAGCCAAATTGGGACTGCGCCATATGGTCTGCCTGCGTCTGAGTCGATCGAAGCATCTTCGGTCCAACAACTGCTCAGTGGCGTCTCGAGTCCGAATGCGCGAGTGGTTGCTTTCTTCGTCTCGCGCGAACGCGGTCCTCCATCTCCTCTCTCCTCAGCTCGCTAAAACTGTCGCGCTGTTCAGGCAACTCGTCATCCGATATTGCCCTGTCGTCCTAAGGCCGAATTTGGCTGAAGGACCTTGCGCGACGTTACGACCTACACGCTGGCGGAGTTTCTATTACGAGATGGAGGAGTAGGTGGCAAGAAGAATTGGTCATCACCGAAAGGTTCTGAGCAGTCTTGCTCACTTTGTTGTCTTGTTGTCCGCACCGCTGCTCCTTGCTTCGGTGTTCGGAACTGTGAAAGGCGTTGTTCACGATCCGCAGCACCGTCCGATTTCGGGAGCACACGTCTATTTGAAGTCGGCCACCAGCGACTGGAAGACGGAACTGGTTACGGACGATTCCGGCCAATTCCGCTTGCAAACCGTTCCGCTCGGGGACTACGAACTCACCGCCAACGCAACAGGCTTCGCTGCGCAGACTTTGCCAATTACGGTCACAGCGGACAATTCCCGGGACGTGCACCTGCAGCTGGCAATCGCGAACGCAGCCGAGAGCGTTACGGTCACGGGAGAGCTTGAAGATGTGAATCCGTCGTCGTCAACCACGGAAAGCGTGGTCAGCCAGAGCGAGATTGCGCATACTCCGGCGGCCGACCAAACCAACTCAATGAACATCATCACTGATTACGTTCCGGGAGCGTACATGGTGCACGATCAGCTGCACGTGCGCGGCGGGCATCAGGTGACCTGGGCGATCGACGGCGTCCCTATTCCCAATACGAACATCGCCGGCAACGTAGGTCCGCAGTTCGATCCCAAGGACATCGATTACATGGAGGCCGAGCGCGGTGGAGTGCAGGCAGACTATGGCGACCGGACGTATGGGGTTTTCAACGTGGTCCCGCGCTCGGGATTCGAGCGACATCGCGAAGCTGACCTGGTAGCAAGTTACGGCAGCTACAACTCCACGGATAACCAGCTCAGCTTTGCCGATCACAGCGCCCGCTTCGCGTATTACGCCAGCATGAACGGCAATCGTACCGATTTGGGACTGGAAACGCCGGGAGCGCAGATTCTGCACGATCGCGCCAATGGTTACGGTGCGTTCACATCTTTAATTTTCAATGCCACGCCCGCCGATCAACTCCGCTTCGCCGGAGCCGCTCGCCAGGACCACTACCAGGTTCCCAATGATCCCGATGCGGAATCGGCTCTGATAAGCGATCGCGAGCGGGAGCAGGACGCCTTTGGTACTTTCTCCTGGATTCACAGCTATTCATCCAGACTCGTTTTGACCGTTTCGCCTTTCTACCATTTCAACCGTGCAGCCTTCGAAGGCGGGGCCAATGACGTTCCCAGCGCCATTGACAATCGTGGCTCTAACTATGCGGGCGGGCAGGTCTCGATCAATGCCGCGTATGGGAAACATAACGCCAGTGCCGGAATCTACGCGTTCGCGCAACACGACAACACCCTTTTCGGCTTGATCTCGAACGATGGCAGCGGCGCAGCATTTCGCGAGCGTGACATCGTCGGAGGCCAATTGGAGGCTGCGTATCTTCAAGACCAGTACAAGTTGAACTCATGGCTGACGCTGAATGGCGGCGTGCGGCTCACGCATTTTGCCGGCTCAATCAGCGAGAACTCAGCGGATCCGCGCGCCGGGATCGCGTTGCGGATTCCTCGAACAAATTGGGTGCTGCGCGCGAGCTACAACCGCTTTTATCAGGCCCCTCCACTCTCGACGGTCACTGGGCCGCTGCTGGACTTCGCCGGCAGCCAGGACCTTGGGTTTCTGCCCTTGCGAGGTGAGCGCGACGAGCAACATGAGTTTGGGTTAACCATCCCTGCGAAAGGCTGGACGGCAGATTTTGCTTACTTCCGCCTGGGCGCCCGCAATTTCTTCGACCACGACGTGATCGGCAACTCCAGCATTTTTTTCCCGCTGACCATCGACCATGTCCGGGTTCGCGGGTTTGAGAGCACGCTGCGCTCTCCTCGCGTGCTGAACCGTTTAGACTTTCATTTGGCCTATTCGCATCAGTCGGCCGAGGGCACAGGCGGAATCACCGGTGGACTCACGGACTTCAGCGCGCCGGACGCCGGGTTCTTCTATCTTGACCACGATCAGCGCGACACGCTGAGCACCGGGTTCACCAGCAACCTGCACTGGCGCACGTGGATCGCCGGCAACTTCGTGTACGGCTCGGGATTCCTGAATGGAAACGGGCCAGACCATCTGCCCGGGTACCACACAGTTGATTTGGCCGTAGGCAAAGATTTCGGTGAGAACTGGTCGGCCAAAGTGACGGCGACAAACTTGAGCAACCAGCACTACTTCATTGACCTGAGCAACACTTTTGGCGGCTCGCACTTTTCGAACCCGCGGGAGGTGTCCCTGCAGGTGCGCTATCGCTTCCATTATTGAGAGTCAGAATCGTGCGCGGTAGCGGACGTGTAGGGATGGATATCAACACGCGCAGAGTGGGAAAAACAGAAGCGGGTATGCGTTCAGGAAGTACGATACGACGCGCCAGCCTAACCCATTCGCTATCGCGAACGGTTCGGACACTCCGCAACGTCTCGCCTTTTGCCGTTGTGCCCGTCGTGCTCGCCGTTGCTTTTCTGGGCTGCTCGCGAGCAAGTTCTTCCAGCATCCGACACTATTCGCTCCACGGGAGAGTTATGTCGATCGACAAGCTGGGGCACGAACTGATCGTCGATCACGACGCTGTTCCCGGTCTTATGGATGCCATGACCATGCCGTATCCGGTCAGCGACAATTCCATGCTCACCCAAGTCTCTCCCGGAGACGAAATCAAGGCTGATATTGCCGTGCAGGCGAACTCTGCGGTGATTGATCAGCTCGAGGTCGTCAAGAAGGCCACTCCGGGCGACTCCCCGGCGCAAGTCAAGCCAATCCACATTCCCGAGGTAGGCGAGCGTGTTCCTGACTTTGCTCTCACAAACCAAAATGGGAAGCGGATCAGGTTTGGCGATTACCGCGGGAAAACCCTGCTCATCACTTTCTTCTACACTCGCTGCAACCTAAGCGACTACTGCCCGCGCATGAACAGCAATCTGGCGCAAGTTGACAAAGAGCTGGCAAAAGACCCGAATCTATATGCGAAGACGCACCTGATCAGCATCAGCTTCGACCCCGCACACGACACGCCGACTGTCTTGCGCAGCTATGGCGCGGCCTACACGGAGCGGTACGTGAAGGAAGACTTCCGGCACTGGGAATTCGCCACTGCTCAGCCAAAGGAGTTGAAGCCGCTAGCGGATTTTTTCGCCGTGTTCTACGAGCCGGATGCGACAAGCATTACGCACTCCCTGAGCACGGCTGTGATTGGACCAGACGGCACCGTAAAGGCGTGGTATTCGGGGAATCGGTGGAAGCCGGAGGAAGCGTTACAGGCAGTGAATGCTGCTACGGCATCATCCGAACGATCGCGTGTCGCAAGCTCGCAACCCGCTTCGACA
>JAFAUE010000045.1 GCA_019243475.1 Acidobacteriota bacterium
CGCACAGACCAGTCGTGCACGCCGTGAAAATCAACACCTGCTTTGAAGATGTCGGAATTTCGCGCCAGGCCCATCGCCGTAAGAAAGCCGCCGTACGAGCCGCCCCACAAGCCGATTCTCTGCGGATCGACATTCGGCAGACTCTGCAGATATTTCACTCCGGCAAGCACGTCGTTGTACTCCGACGCGCCGCGCCAGCCGCTGTTTGCCGGCTCGCGAAAATCGTGGCCGTACATGATGCCGAGGCGGTAATTCACAGAGAGAACGGCATAGCCAAGGCTCGCCAGATACTGATTCTCCGCGTACGCATTGTGGTAGTAGTACATGTAATGGAAGCCGAGCATCATCTGTCGAGGCGGTCCGCCGTGCGTGAAGATCAGAGCCGGGCCGCGTCCGTTCTGATTGCGCGGGACAAAGAGCTGGCCGTGAATGGTGAATCCGTCGCTACTCGGAAACGTGACCTGCTTCGGCACAACCAGCTGGGTTGACGGGAAGTCCTTGGGCAGAGCATCTTTGGCAAGGAGATCGCGTCCCGAATTGGTAACGCGGTAGGCCAGTGCTGGTGTGGTCGCGCTGGATCCCAGACAGAACACCTGGCCGCCTGCGACCACCGGCAACCACTCCATGGTGTCGCCCTTGGTGATGGCCTGCTGTGGAGAGCCGCCGCGCGGATTCACCCGCCAGAGATGCCGCCGGTCCACATCGTTCTGGTTAGACGAGTACACGATGTAGCTCTGCACGCCATGTCCCGCGATGGCAACGTCCTCTACGTCGAAATCTCCCGGCGTGAGCTCAACCGGTTGTCCGCCTGAAATGGGAATTGAATAAAGATGATTGCGGTTCGTCTGCTCAGAGGCGAAGACAATTCGGTCGCCCACCACGTGCAGCGACTCGCCGGCAAACGGCGGCAGCCAGTCACGTGGATTCTGCCCGCTTTGCCAGATTTGCCGCCCGCTGTATGTGCCGGCGTCGGCTACCCACAATGACCACAGACGCGGACGCGGTGGAATGAGCGGCGCCTTGATCTCCTGGCCGGCGGTCCGAATGAACACAAGTTGCTTACCGTCTTCCGACCAGCGGGGAAACTCGTCGCGCTCGGTACTCGGAGCAAGGTAATGAACTTCGCTGAGCAGTGGCGTTTGGTCGTGCTTGGAATTCGCAGCTTGTCCCGATTCGGGCGCGACGAATGCCTGGTCCAGATTGGGAATCGGATCGGCAATTACGATGAGGCTGTGGGACTGCCGGTTAACGCGAAAGGCGAGCCGCTTTCCATCAGGCGACCACTGCGGCCACGACACATCGCCGCGCATGTCGGTCAGCTGCTTCGCAGGCGCGCCGGCGGGGCCGTGCACCTGAGCGATCCAAAGCTCGTGCTTCGCTTCCCAAACCGCATAGCGCGCATCGGGAGAGAGCTGGACATCTTCGCAACCCTCCTGCTCGCATCCCATATCTCCCAGCAGGCGCGGTTGGCCGTCCGCTACTTCCGCTGCCCACACCTGCTGTTTGGGCTGACCGGGAACGCTATCGGGATTGGCTGAGCGCCCTACGCTGTTCAATTCGGAACCACGCGCGTAGACGACGGTCTTCCCGTCAGGTGTTAGCCGCAAGGACGCGATGCGCTGCCCGTCGTCACCCGAGTAGTGCGTCACCTGTCGCCCGACATAGTCCGGCGCAGCCGCGACCCAGACATTATCGGAACCTTTGAAGTTGAATACCCACGCCACGGCATCAGCCTGGCTCGGCCAATCGCCTCCCGCATTGGTTAACCCTGTAGGGAAGGGATAGCTCATCACTTGTTCGATGGTGAAGCTTTGGGAGAATGCAGCGCAGGAAAGAATCAGGACGAAGAAGAGAATTCTCGACGGTTTCAAATTGGCTCCGGAGATCAGCGGGATTTTGAGAACGCCGCATGATACTCGCAGAGCTGCTCCATGCCAAGATTGCCGCCGCACAGAATAAGAGCGACGTGGTTCTCTGGGCCAAAATGCTCTTTCAGTCGCATCGCCGCCGCCAGCGTGCAGGAGGCGGCCGGCTCCGTAAGTACTTTCACTCGCTCCAGCAACAATTCCAGAGCCTGCATCGCTTCTCGATCGGAAACGATGGTGATGGTTTTGAGGTGCTCCTTCGCCAGGGCGAGCGTGCGGTCCGAAACCGAAGGTGCTCCGAGTGTCTTCGCGATCGACGTCGGATGAATCTCTACCGGATGGCCTGCTTCGAGTGCTCGAGCCATGGCGTCTGCGCCCTCGGTTTCGACGCCGCGAATGCGAATGTTCTTTTGCGAACGCAGCGCGACGGCAACGCCGCTCATCAGCCCGCCGCCGCCAATGCTGACGAAAACATCCGTTAAGTCAGGTACATCTTCGAGCATTTCCAGTCCGAGCGTTCCCTGGCCGGCCATGACCAGCGGATCGTCAAAGGGATGGACGAAGAGCATTCCCTCGCGCTCGTATTCGCTCACTTTCTCGAATGCCTGAGTGATGTTCTCAAATTGGAATACTTCTGCTCCATATCCGCGAGTGGCGTCGATGTAGTTCCGCGGAGTGCTTTTGAGCGTGAGGATAATCGTCCGGCATCCGAGAACCTTCCCTGCATATGCGACCGCTTGCGCGTGATTGCCACCGCTCACTGCCACCACGCCGGACTTCCCTGCCTTATCCAGCTCGCTAAGAATTTTGTTGAATGCTCCGCGAACCTTGAATGCGCCGGTTGTCTGGAAGATTTCCAGCTTGAGGTACAGGTTCGTGCCCAGCATTTCGCTGAGCGTCCGGCTGCGCACCAGAGGCGTGCGTTTCACGTACGTGCGAATCCGCTGCTGCGCCGCTTCGATTGAATCTAGATTCAACATAAATCCACCGTTCAGAAAGCAATGCCAACGTGGACTATCGGAGATCAGGAGGTCGGATGGAGCGACAGTCCGGTCAGCACCGCGATTCGCTGAAAATCTTTATCCAGGCTAAAAACGCTTGCAGATTGTTCCAGGGCGACGGCTGCAATGATCGCATCAATGGTTGCGACCCGTATCCCCTGACTCCTGGCGAGTCGAAAAATCGCCGCGGCATGAACATACGTACCGCGATCCAGCGGCTCAAGCACTTTCCATTTGGAGAGAAAGCTATCGACTTGATCGATGTTGCGCGTGAGTCCCTGCAGCACCTCGGTAACCGTTAGTCCCGTGAATGCCAGGTTTTCGGAGGTCGCTATCAAGCGTCGTAGCTCACGCCCGGCAGGCCCTGGCGAGGCATTGAAAAAATCTGCCCAAACCGAGCTATCGACGAGGATCAAACCCGGTTTCTCCGGGACGCTTTCAAATCACCGGACCAGATTCCACTGCCGTAAAACTTCAAGATGCCCTTGCGCTCTTCCGAACGCACCAGCAGTTCGAGCGCGCGCTCGACAATTTCGCGCTGGGTTTTCAGTCCAGTCAGCTTGCGCGCCTTGCGCATCAGCAGGTCGTTGACGACTATGTTTGTGCGCTTGGCCATAGAGGAACAAGCATACACCAAAAATCAGGAAAATGATGTATGCGTTCCAACGCGACCAAATACAGATAGGTCCTTTGGCGCCGCTTAGGAACCCTGCTTGACCTTCGCGGTTTCTACTCCTTCTGAATACAGCAGGCGATATACCGTCGCGTTGCGCATGATGGCCTGGACATACTCCCGCGTCTGGGTGAAGGGAATGGACTCGACGAACTCGTGGATGTCCCGATATGGTCCTTGGCTTTGCCACGCCTTCACGCGATCGGAGCCGGCGTTGTAAGCGGCCAGCGCATATTCCACCTGACCGCCGAAGCTGTCCACCATGTGCTTGAAGTAGCGCGTACCAAGTTGGAGGTTAATGGCCGGATTGGTCAGCTGGTCCTGGTTAAAGTGCCGCAGGTGCACTTCTCGGGCGAGCTTCTTGCCTACGGGTGGAAGCAGTTGCATCAGTCCCCACGCGTTCGCATAAGAGACTGCCTGCGGATTAAATTCCGACTCCTGGCGAATCAGACTGGCAACAAGGTAAGGATCGAGGCCGTTTGCCTTCGCGTATCGCGTCAGGTCATTCCAAAATGGTTTCGGAAACAGAATGTCCCATGCCCACTGCGGCATGTCGGTAATGTCTTCGGAGAAATATCCAGGTACGGCATGCTTGAGCGACTGCAGCGCGCGATCAGGCCGGTCGGCTTTCAGGTACACGCGGGCGATTTCCGCCTTGGCGTAGAGTTTGTCCGACTCGGACTGCAGTTCCCGCACGGCGAAGTCAAACAGCGCCGCATTCGTCAGGAGCTGCGCGCGGGCGATACGCAGATCGTCTGCCGGCGCGTCGAAACTTTCTTTCGCAGCGTCCTGATTTGGGATCTTATCCAGTAAAGGATCGTGTTTCGCCGAATCGAAGCGGAATCTCAGCCGCTCGCGCGCCAAGTCTGCGTAATAGAAGTGAGTGAAGCGCCGCAGAATAAAGGTGTAGTATTCGCCCGCACGGTCGTTGTCGCCTTCTTCTTCCGCCAGGCGTGCACGCCAGTAGAGCGCCGGCGGAATCTCCTGCCCGTCGGGATAAAGCGTGATCTGCTCTTCCATTAACCGCTTGGCTTCATCTTTATTGCCAAGCCGCAGATTCAGCCAGGCCGCCTTCCAGTGCGAGTAGGGCGAATACTTTCCTTCAGGAAACAACTTGTATTGCGCCGTGTAATCTTCGATCGCGTTCTTGTAATCGGGACGCAGGAGATACATGTTGCTGGCCGAGAGCAGCGCCTCCTGCAGCCATGGACTGGCGGGGAACTTCTGCATCATGTCGGCCAGGACTTGCCGTTCCTTGTCGTCCTGATCTTTGCTGCGCGCAATTTCGTGCAGGTAATAGAGTCGTTCGGCTTCCGATTCGTCATCGGCGGGCGCAATGGCGGTGAGCTGCGATTCCGCCTGATCAATCCGGTGGGTGTGATAGAGGGCCCCGCCCAGCTTCACTTCAATCTTGCGCTGGAGCGCTTGCTGGCTTGCGTCCGAGCGAATGCCGTCCAGAATGCCCTGATATTCCGTTTGGGCCTGGTCGTATTTGTGACCTTTCATCAGCAGATCAGCGCGCGTCACCCGCTGCTCAAGAGTTGGGGCAGAAACGAATCCTTGTGCAGAGACCTTCACCAGCTCCAGCTGCGCCGCCGCAGCCTCTGCGCTTAGCGGTGTCTCCGCGTAGAGATGGTTCCAAAGTGAAACTGCCTTCGCTGTCTGCCCGGAAGCCTGATATGCCCGTCCGAGCGCGAGTTCCACATCGGGCTTGCTGTCGTGCAACGATTCCAGCAGCCCCACAGCTTCGTCATTTTGTCCGATCGACACCAGAGAGCCGGCGCGCATCAACGCGGCTTGCCGGTTCAGCAGCGAATCGGGATGTTTTTCAGCAAAGCCCTTCAGCAGGTCCGCGATTTGCTTCTGGTCACCCGTGTTGGCCGCGCACTGCGCAAGGAAAAAGTCGGCGTAGTCCGAGAGTTCGGTCACGCGCGCGCCGGCCAGCTTCAAGTCCTTCTCGGCTTTGTCGTAGTCCTTGTCCTGCAGGTGCGCGTATCCAAGCACAAGGTGGGCGAGTGCGCCGCCTTGATCGGCGCGATGCTTTGCCGCATAACGCTCCACTCCTGTGTACGCGGCAAGCGTGTGCTCATCGAGCAGCTGCTTGGCCATGGGCCTGAGGTCGGCGGATTCAACGAAGGCGCGATGAATCTTACGCTTGCGCGCGGGAGTGACCGGCGTTCTGGATCGGCTTTTAGCGGCCGTCTTTTTTTTCGAGACAACGTGCTTGTGCGCAGAGGTCTGGGCCCAGGCGGAGGGTATGCCTGCGAGAAGAACGGAAAGAGTGATGACTGAGAAAGTTGTGAAGCGGCGAAGCACTACGAATCAGCGTCCTGAATTCAGCTCACTTATAGCTTAACCCGATCTCACCCGGGAAAGTCGCTGCCCAGCAAAGAACGATCGTTATCAGCGAGGATTCTCACGACCTCCGAGTCAAAATACCTTCCGGATGCCGCCGGCGTGCCGCCATATCGCTTGTCATACGTGGCGCGGCTCTTCTCAATGTCTTCCCGCAGGACTTTGTAGAGATCGCGATTCTGTTTGCCCTCGGCAACCTTCGACTGGTTGTAGAGCTTGATCTCATCCACCAGCAGCTTGGCGAATCGGCGAGCCTTCTTGTGCACCTCCTGCTCTTCTGCAGGCAGGTGGTCGAGCGCGGCGTCGGGAACAGGCGCACTCACCGGCGGCGGCGACTGCTGGACGTGTCCGTGTGCCTGGCTTGGCGCCGTCGTGGGTTGAGCAGGAGCAGCAACCTCGGGCGCTGAGGGCCCAAGGTGCTTTTTGACGGCAGCGTGCTCCAGCCACAGACAGCTGAAGCGCGTGAGCACCTCGACGCCCGAGTAATCAGCTTGGCGGTTTGGCTCTCTGCCGGAGTCGCAATAAAGGACCGCCGCAACTTTATCTTTTACGACCAGGGGGAAAACGGTGGCATTGCCGTCCCACGGATTGCCCTGGCGCTCTACGAATGCCGAATCAAACTCCGCAGCCCCTGCCGATGCGCGACTGCGACCGTTGATTGCGCGCGCAGCCAGGCCGGAGGAGCCGTCCAGCGATATGCCGCGAATGTTGTCGTCGGAAAAGCCTCGCGCCTGCCAGCCGGCCAATGTATTTCCCCGGACTACGAACAGGGCGGCTCGCGGGCTCACGGCTGCCACTCCCTCAAGCAACGCCCGGAGAATGTCGGCCTGGGCGCTCGATTCCTGAATCGAAGCGATGGTGGAATTTAGGACTCCGCTGGCCGCAGAACTCTGCCCGCCGCCCGAATCAGAGTGTCTGGATGCCAAAATCCCGCTTAGGACAGGCTCCAGATCGCGTGCTACCTGCTCCGCAATCTCACGCTGAATCTGCCCCAAATGCTCTTTGAGGCGACTGGAAACTGCTTCTTCGACCTTGGCTCGCAGTTGATTTAGATCGATCATGCGGTAGCAGACGTCTCTGGCGGATTATAACAACGCATTCTCGAGGGAATTTCCCTCCAGACGTTGCAAAGACGGTGCACAGTCTGGGGCCGGAGGCTTCCCAGTCCTCAATCAAACTTGCGCCACAATACGCCTGGCCTCATCCTGGAAATCCACATGCTTCTACAAAATTGAGGAAATTTTTACTGGACGATCCGTAACAGTCCGGTTATGATTCCGCATATTCCCCGGGCCTCGCGAAGAACGGATCCGCGTTCGCTGCGCTTCAGGAGACGGGAAGCAACGTGAACAAGAAGAACGTCCAGAAGAGTAAGCCGCGTCCCAAGCGCAGCATCTCCAAACCCGGCGACGATCACGAAGTCGGTTTGTGGATCGATAGAGACTTGCTGCGCAAACATCAGCATCGGCCTCCGCAAACCATCATCCACGATCCGGCTGCGAGCACCAACAACCGCTATCTCGAGCTCGCCGATCTCGCTCTTGGCAACAAATCAAAGAAGAAGGCCAAAGCGAGTGGCGCTCAGTAGGCTGCCCTCCCCTCAACCTGCCTCTTACTTCCCTCGCGTGTCATTTCAAGGAGTAGCGCGAGCCGTCCGGTAACTGCTCGCGAATTTGCGTGCCGCTGATTTTCTTCTCCCTCATTTTCTCTGCCAGGTTCATGATGCGCGCTGCCGCTTCGTGCACCGTTACCCCACGCTGATGAATGTTGGAGATCAGGTTGCGCTCGGCATCTGTGTGGCCGGGCCGAGGACGGTAAGCCAGATACGCTGAGAGACTTTCTGCGGTCGCCAGTCCGGGACGCTCTCCGATGAGCAGCACCGCGATCTCCGGATGCAGAATGTCGCCGATGTCGTTCAGGATCCCCACACGACAGAAGCGAACGGCGAAGGGCCTGCCCAGGCGCCAACCGCGCGTTTCTGCTAGTTCCCTTATCTCTGGCAGGAGCGTCGGTACCTGACTCTTCACTGCTGTGGTGGAGAGGCCGTCGCCAATCACGATCTGCAGGTCTGCCGCGCTAGCGCAGTTGGCGCGGACGAGTTCCCGCGAGCTATCCGATAATTTGCGTCCCAAATCAGGACGCAACAGATACTCATCTTTCGATCGGGCGGAGGAGGTCGTCTCAAAAATCCCGAACTTCTCCAGCAACGTCTGGCCAAGGTGCTCTGGCAGATCGAACTCGTCGCGAACGGCGTCGCGTGCGGCGGCATGCGCGCTGCGCAAGGCCAGTTGCGTAGAAGTGAGATACCCTCCGCCGCTTCTTCCTAAAAACAGCCTGGCCGGCGTGCGCTGTCGAATGCGGTTGAGAATTTCCGGCATCAGGTCTTTTGCCATAGGGATGCCGCTCAGCGGCTCAGCAACTCTTCGGCCTGGCCCATCAGTTCGCGGCGTAGAGCGCCGTCGAGCGCCGCAGGCTGGTGATCCCGATAGTATCCGCGGCCCTCAAGCCAGGTAAGAAATTTCGGCGCAGGCTGCAGATTGAAGATGCGACGCATTGCGACGGCATCGTGATAGCTGGTCGATTGGTAGTTCAACATCACATCGTCAGAGCAGGGAACTCCCATGAAGTAGTTGCAGCCTGCCGCGCTCAGCAGCATGAGCAGGTTGTCTGTCGAGTTCTGATCGGCTTCGGCGTGGTTGGTGTAGCACACATCGCATCCCATGGGCAGGCCCAGAAGCTTGCCCATGAAATGATCTTCGAGGCCGGCGCGCACAATCTGCCGCTCGTCGAAGAGGTATTCCGGCCCGATAAAACCAACCACGCTGTTCACCAGCATCGGTGAGTACGCTCGGGCGACGCCGTAAGCCCGCGCTTCAAGCGTGAGCTGATCGAGCCCATGGTGGGACTCGGCGGACAACGCGCTGCCCTGTCCGGTTTCGAAGTACATGACGTTCTCGCCGACCCACTGAACATCCGTGCGTTGGCGATGATGTTCCAGAATCCGTTCGCGGCCTTCGCGCAGCATTGCGAGGCTTACGCCGAAGCTGCGGTTCGCGTCTTGTGTCCCGGCGACAGACTGGAAAAGTAGATCGATGGGCGCGCCGGCCTCGAGCGCCGCCAGCTGCGTTCCAATATGGGCGAGGCAACAGGTTTGCGTCGGGATCTCGTAAGCGCCGACAAATCGCTGCAGTGCATGCAAGATGGCGGAAACAGTTTCCACCGAGTCCGTCGCTGGGTTCACTCCGATCACCGCATCGCCGCAACCGTAGAAGAGTCCTTCAAAGGCCGCGAGCAGAATGCCTGCAATGTCGTCTGCCGGATGGTTCGGCTGGGTGCGGATCGCCAGCACACCGCGTTCTCCGAGCGTGTTGCGGCACCGGGTCACGTTGCGAATCTTAGCGGCCGCCAGAACCAGATCTTTGTTGCTCATGATTTTGGCAACCGCGGCTGCCATTTCGGGAATCAAGCCCGGCTGTAGTGCCTTGAGCTCGCGTTCTCCGGTGGTGTCCGCAAGAAGGTATTCCCGAAGTTCGCCGACCGTCATCGAACGAACCGGCGCAAAGGCCTGCTCGTCAAAGCTCTCGTAGATGAGGCGGGTCACGTCATCTTCCAGCAAAGGAGTGGCGTGAATGGTCGCGAGCGGCAGATCGGCGAGCGCGCATTTCGCGGCAACGCGTTCCTGTTCGGATTGCGCTGCGATTCCGGCCAGCTGGTCTCCAGACTTTACTTCGTTGGCCTTGGCAAAAAGCTCGCGCAAATCGGAAAAGCGGCCCATCTGCCGGGAAGATTACACGCCATGTCTCACGCAGCACAAATTCGGCGGCGTGAGGATATACTCGCCGGTTATTTTGCCGGCAAATCATTCCGGGAGCAGCCATGAAACTGAATCGCAGAGACGTGCTCAAAGCCACGGCAGCCGCCGCTGCTGCGCCGATGATGAACTTCGGAGGTTTTCAGCTTTTTGCCCAGAGCACCACCAAATACTCGACGCGCGCTGTCGAGCTGGTGCAGCGCACGACTACGCTCGACATGCTCAATCCCTTCAGCCTTTACGCCACGCTGGCGCCGCTGATGGCAAAGCCGGGCGAGCCGCCGCCGCGCACCTGGCTCAACGATCCAACAACCTTCATGGAAAAAGATCTTGCTGCCTTTCGCGGCTCGGGCATCAACGTCTATCACATCGCCGTGGGCACCGGCGGTCCTAATGCATACGACGAGACCATGAGATTTCTGTCGCTGTGGAACGGGTTTATCGCGCACCACAGCGACTGGATGCAGCGCGTCGATTCGCCCGATTCGCTCGCCGCGATCAAAAAGAGCGGCAAACTCGGCATCCTGCTCGGACTGCAAAACTCCGAGCACTTCCGCACGCCTGCCGATGTGGACGTCTTCTACGACATGGGACAGCGCATCTCGCTGCTGACGTACAACTCGCGCAATCTGATCGGCACCGGCTCGACCGAGCGCACCGATAGCGGCATCAGCGACTTCGGCGTTGCCGTGATCCAGCGCATGAACAAGCTGGGAATGGCCGTGGATGTGGCCCACTGCGGCGAAATGACGTCGATGGACGCATGCACCGTCTCCACGCAGCCGGTCTTAATCACTCACGCAAACTGCCGCGCGCTCGATCCGCATCCCCGCTGTAAGAGCGACGACGCCATCAAGAAGATGGCCGCAACCGGCGGCGTGATGGGCATCACCGGCGTGCGCATGTTTGTCACAGCGAAAGAACCCACGACGATCGAAGATGTGCTCAATCACTATGATCACGTAGCCAAGCTGGTGGGAGTAGAGCACCTGGGTGTAGGCAGCGACATCGATCTCTACGGCTACGACGCCATGCCCGAGCCCATGCGCAAAGCGCTGCATGCGAACTACAAAGCCAGCTACGCCTTCCGCGATAAGGACGACATCGAAGGAGTGAACCACCCCAATCGCTTCTACGACATCACGGAGGGCTTGATCCGACGCGGGTATTCAGACAACGACATCGCCGGCATACTCGGCGGCAACTTCCAGCGCGTCTTGACGAAGATCTGGTCGGTGGCGCCCAAGCCAGACCCAAACCAGAAATACGGATGATTGTTGTGTGTGTTAGGAGACCGGGCGCCCCCGCCCGGGTGTTTCTGTTTCCAGAAAAAATGGCAACACCCGGCCGAGGGCGGCCGGTCTCCTGTTCCTTCATCGCAAGACAGGGCGGTTAGAGTAAATCCGGTATAGAGGAAAGCATGAGTACGGATAAGTGGACCATTGCCGAAGCGAGGGCGAAGTTTAGCGAGGTGATAGACCGCGCCCAAGCAAACGGGCCGCAAACCATCACTCGCAATGGCCGCATCGTTGCGGTGGTCGTAGACGCTGCGGAATGGGAGCGCAAGACCAAGCGCCACGGCAGTCTTGCGGAATTTTTTGCTTCATCGCCCCTGCGCGGCTCCCGGCTGCAGGTTAAGCGAGCACGCGGCGGCTTAATTGCCCACGCCTGCGGTGAACTCTGATTCGTCAGTATTGGTGTGAGGAGACCGGGCGCCCTCGCCCGGGTGTTTGTAATTTCAGAAAGAATGCGCAACACCCGGCCGGGGGCGGCTGGTCTCCTTTAGCAGTTCACAGCATCAAGCTTCTATTGCTGATTTGACGTCAACGTGGCAGTCGCGTTGTCGGCGGGAGATGCGTTCTCGCCGCGTGCGAGTTGAGACTGCTGCAAGAGCTTCCAATCGCGTTCAAAGTCGGCCAGGCTTTCGCGATTGCGCGCTGAGCTCTTAAGCTCTGCCGCCGCCTTCGCCAGCAAAACGCGATAAGCAAGTTCGTGGTCGGAATCGGTGCTGAGAACGTTGCTCGCGTCTAGTCCGACGCGGCGCGCTCCGCCTTCATCCGGGATCTGGACCCAGGAGGACCCGGTGGAATCGACATCGATCGCGGCGTGCTGGTCGTATTCCTCAGCGATCTTGGGAATGGAAAGCTTGCGCAGCTCGGCGTCGTCGCTCAAAAGATGTTCATACTCGCTGCGATACGCATTCCACTGCTCGGGCGCGCCAACAGCGCTTGCAGCGTGATGCTCGAACTCCTTTTGCGGATTGAATCGTCCGGTCAGCAGATACGTGGCGCTGAACAATACAAATTCGTGGGTGCGCCAGAGCATGGGAAGAATGAAGCGCTTGGAGCGGAATGCCAGTTCGGTGGCGGAGCGCACTTCGGCGCTTGCGGGAAAGTCGCCCGGCATCTGCGCCAGATGCAGTACACGATAGTTCAGCTCTTTGTGCCGGGCCGCGTAGTGCGCGAACGATCGGGAAATGCCTTTCGGACTCACCACCCCGAAATCGTTCAGGCGGTCGCCATGCGCGGCATGGGGAAAATAAAAATTCACGACGCGCAAGGCGAAGTTCGCGCAGTTGTTCCTGAATCCGCTGTAGCGGTTCACGTTAGGACGAGAGTTGAATTCGGCTATGAATCTCTCGTCCTGCTCAAGAGAGGTCTTTACTTCGAAAATGTAGATGCCGCGAACGAACCTTTCGGCGACAAGATCCCTCCAGTTCGCTTCCAGGTCGTGAAGACATGCATCCCTGGAGCAGAGGCCATGGAGATAAATGGTGCGGAAGCGCTGCTGCAATGCGAGTCTCAGCTCACGCGATGCGTATAGCGGACGAAGACTGGCGTCCTCCACGCCGTAGAGAAATACGTTTAGCGGCACAGCGTTCCACTCGACACGCAGGTCTTCTTTGAAGTCGCTGTAATTGCTGATGACTGCTCCGTTCTCGCCGTCGTGGCAGAGCCGCAGATGCAGCGGAGAGTCAGCACAGACATTCGACAGATAGACCGCCGAATGTCCCGATTGAGTCCATTTGGAGAAGCCGCTGGGAAGAGGTTCGCTAAGAATCAGCCCTAAATCTGCGCGCATTGCTCCGCACAGGAGGAAAACCACCAACAGAAGTTTGGGCCCAGAACGCATCGCAGCAGAAGCAACACTGATTCGATGCGCGGGACGAATGGCGGTATGTCACAGCATCCGGCGGTTCAGCGGTAAGAGCCGCGACAGTCAGTAGCGTTCCCGGTTGGGAATGGGTGAGGTTAGCAATGTCGAGAGTTGTTAGCGCACTATTCGCAACCGCTAACAGTGCAGAACCACGTTTGCGATTGTCGTATCACTGGACAGGTGGAGGCGTGGGCTCGACGCGATCGCGAAATTTGTGTACCAGCTTCTCGGCGGCGTCCATCAGGTTCTGGTCTGTCTTTGCTTGGCGAAACGCCTCTTTGGCCAGCTCGGTACCGCCCCACAGGATCGCTTTCGTGTGCGGGTCACGGACAACCAGCTTCACGTCGTTGCTGGAGTAGCTGACTGCAGGTGCGGTCATCGCGCGCGGGTCGCGTCCGCTGCCGCCGGAGATGCTGGTTTTGCTCTCGTCGTCCTTCTTCTTTTTGTTTGGATCCTCGGGCGCGGAGACCTCCATCAGCAGGTCGGCCTTTTCCGGCGAATCGACGACGATGTAACGCGGCCACGACAACATGGCATTGTTCACGACGTCAAAGACGATGTCGTTGCCCGCGACTTGTTTGATGTAGATCGTCTTCGCGTTCAGGAGCCGGGTGGTTGCCGAGACACTGCCTTGCGGCTTGGGCTGAGGGTTTTCAGCAGGAGTCTGCTGGGCGCATGCAACCACAGCACACACTAGAAGGAAAGCGATTCGGGAAAGCATTGCATTCATTATAGGAAAAGCAGGGAACAGGTGACAGGGAAGAGCGCGCAACTCCTCTAGGAGAAGAATTTTCCGGGAAGAAATCGGATGACAGTCCGAACGTCGTTTCCGCATGAACGTGTAATGTTGACTGTTCCCTCCTGTTCCCTGTCACCTGTCACCTGTACCCTGCTTTTTAGGACGAAGCGCGTGCCAATCTTCGTCGGTGAGAACCTCGTCCAGGAATCCAAAGCCGCTGGCGCCGAGGAGCCATGCGCCGCCGTCCATGATGATGGTTTCGCCATTCAGATACGGACAGCCGTCGCTGATCACGAAGGCCGCCAGATTCGCGAATTCCGCCACCGTGCCAAAGCGGCGCATCGGATTGCGTCGGATCGCCTGCTCTTCCAAGTCCTGCCGAGGGAGAAGTCGTGAAAAGGCTCCCTGAGTCGGAATCGGGCCGGGAGCGATCCCGTTGAAGCGCAGGCCGCGAGGGCCCCACTCGACGGCAAGGCTCGTCGTGAGTGCCTGAACTCCCGCCTTGGCTACGGCGGAAGGCACTACAAACGCTGAGCCCGTCCCCGCGGCGGCATATGTGGTCGAGATGTTCAATACAGTCGCCGAATCGCCGGAAGCGATCCAGCGTTTGGCGCATGCCAACGTGGCGTGAATGGTTCCGCTCAGCACAATGCCAATTACGGCCTCCCACGCGCGTGGCGAAAGCTCTTCGGTACGCGCAATGAAGTTGCCCGCCGCATTGTTTACTAAAACATTGGGCGCACCATCGGCCCAGAGACGTTCGACCATCTGCTCTACCGACTCGCGATCGCGCACGTCACAAACTGCGCTTTTGATCCTTCCGCCGGTCGCGCCCGCTAGCTCTTCGCAAGCTTGAGTGAGGACATCCCCTCGGCGTCCGCAGATGAAGACAGAGGCGCCGAGTTGGAGGAACTTTTCCGCCATGGCGCGACCTAATCCGGTACCGCCTCCGGTGATCAGAACGCGTTTGTCGCTGAGCAGATCCTGCTGAAACATTTGTCCTCCGAGAAACGGCTGGCGCTGCTGCATCTCGATTCCGCGGTCCATCGAGGATAAGCAGAGTTATCAACTCCGGCAATGACATTCATCAGCTATTAACGGTATGCGAGTAAAAGATTGGTCATGCGGGCGCAGGCGACACGTCCGAATTCGGGAAAAGCGCCACGGCGTTCGAAACGACGCGCGCCCCCTAATTCCGCGACTGACTCTCTAAAATCTCCCGACCTTCACCGCAACCCCGACCTCTTGCGACTGGGCGAGCATGCCTGCCTGGTGGCGCGCGATGCCGTAACCAATCTTGCCGAAGGACTGGCGACCTCATCATCTTTGGCGTTCATCTCCGTCAAGGAATGCGAATCCGAGCTGGACGAGATCGATCGCTACGTGGATGAGCGCATCGCCGGCGAATTAGAGCAGGCGAGTTCCGATCGCGTGAAAGAGCTCCTTGCCTGTCTGAAGTTCGTACTCGACTTGGAACGGATTGGCGATCTCGTGCTTAGTCTTGTAGGCCGCATACGGTCCTATGGCACGCAATTGCCCGCTGACGATCGAAGCGATCTTCATTCCATGTGCAAAACGCTCGAGCAGATGCTTACCCTTGTCCATAAAGCGAATTCCAGTCGCGACGTGCAGCCGGCGCTTGCCGCGCATCGTTTGGATGGTGAGATGGACCACCTGCGCACACGCATCTACTCGCGCCAGGTAGGCGGCAAGAAACGCGACGTCGGCATGAGTTTGGAAATCTTTCTCATGGCTCAGGCGCTGGAGCGAGCCGGAGACCACGCAAAGAATCTTGCAGAAGAAATCTGCCACCTCGTCGAAGGGCGTACCATGCGCCATCAGAGGCCTTTTAACTCCTAAAAAGGGCGTTGATAGCCGATGAGTATTTTCGGCCGGTTGACTATGCTTAGCTCATCCGCTTTAGTTATTCCACACCGTGCGCTTGCAGCGCGTCGTACACTTGAATACCCTCTTCTGACGCACCGGTGGACCCATGAGAAAAGCCCTGTACATACTTGGGACCTTGAATGATCACGATGTTGACTGGCTCAGCGAGGCCGGGACCACTCGCCTGCTCGAGCCGGGTGAACTCGTCATTAAGGAAGGCCGTCCGGTTGACACGTTATTCATTGTGCTCGAAGGCGAGCTGCTGGTGTTCTCCGGGATCATGGAAATCGCTCGGCTGCCTGCCGGGGAGATCGTGGGTGAGATTTCGTTTGTCGATGCCCGGCCGCCTTCCGCGAGCGTGAAAGCGGCAATCAAATCCAGCGTCCTGGGGATCCCGGCCGAAGTGCTGCGGGCCAAGCTGGCCAAGGACTCGAACTTCGCCTCACGCTTCTATCGCGCGGTGGCGGTCTTTCTGGCGGACCGTCTGCGCCATACAACCTCCCGCTTTGGCTACGGCAGCGCGAAGCAGGATGGCGCGTCGGTAGCAAGCACTGACGAGGTCAATCCTGAACTGCATGACTCTCTGGATCAGGCCGCCGCGCGTTTCGACAAACTCTTGCGTGGAATCGCCGCCAGGAGTGCCGGATAATCTCCAACCACAGAAAAGTGAAACGAAAAAGAAACCGGGAAAGTCTCGCTGCCATTTGCAGTGCCGGTCGAGGAGTAGTTGTGTGAAGTTCGTGCAAATTGCTCTCGTTATCGGCCTGGCCCTGGTCGGCATCGTGCGGGCTCAGGAGATCATCAGCACGACCCAGATGGAGCGCCAGATCTTCGACTGGACCAACCAGGAGCGCGCAAAGATCAAAGCGCCGCCGCTCAAATGGAATGACCGGCTGGCAATCGCAGCGCGATTGCATTCTGACGAAATGGCGCAGCAGAAGGACCTCAGCCATCAATTGAAGGACGAGCCGGTCTTCACCGAGCGGCTCGCCGCCCAAGGAGCGCACTTCAACTCAGCCGCTGAGAATGTCGGATATGGCGATGACGCCGAGAGCCTGCATGATGGATGGATGCATTCGCCGCCTCACCGTGCCAACTTGCTGAACCCAGCGTATACCGATATGGGAATCGGCATCGTGCGAGTCGGCGACCGCTTGTGGGCGACTGAGGACTTCGCAACCGTGCTGCAGAAATTCAGCTCAGAAGATTTCGAAAAATCGCTGGAGCAGCAGATTGCGTCCTTGCGCAGTGGACACGGTTTGCCGCCTCTGAAGGCGAATGCGTCGCTGGAATTGCGGCGCATTGCCTGTTCGGGAAATGCGTCGCCTTCCGCCGCCATGGGGGCCGCACCGCGAGGCGCATCGCAGTCTTACGCCTTTAATTTCACCGCTCCAAGTCCGGAGCAACTGCCGACAACACTCGCGAATCGCGTTCTAGAGCTCTCTGGCGGCAGTTATTCGCTCGGCGCCTGCCCGACGCAGCCTAACGGACAAGGAATGACCACATATCGTGTTTTGATGGTTTTTGCTCGTTGAGATAACGACAGGGAGAAGAAAAACACAAATCTTCCATGGCGCTGCAATGCGTCTGTCTGAGTTCCAGATTGGGAAGGCGTCAGGCGGTCTCTCGCCTTGACGGCATGGTGGCAACTGCGCCACGGGCGGAGCCAGAAAAGGCATTGATGGCCTTCTGCTCGTTGTCGTAGCTCTCGAACACGGTGATCAGCTTGGTGATCTGCAGCAGATCGCCAACCCGCTTAGTAAGGTTCACCAGCTTGATGTCGCCTCCGGCATTCCGCGCAGTCGTAAACAGGCTCACCAGCGTACCAATTCCACCGCTATCGATGTAACTCACATTCGCCAGGTTCAGTACCAGCCGATTGTTCTCCGCGAGTTCCTTCTTAATGGTCTCGCGGAGCTGGCTGGCCTCATCCCCGAACACGATGCGCCCAGAGCAGTCCACCACCCGCACATTATCCACAGTGCGAGCACTGAGTTTTAAAGACATAGACCCCTCGCAAATTCAGGCCGAAAGCGTACTCCCAAGCCTGTGACATTGCAAGCGGTTACGCGATGACGATTTCCTGCTTCGAGGGAGCTTTTCCTGATTTGACACTACCGACCGCGCGCGCAGGGAGGTGGCGCATATCGGCGATTGACAGTCACCACGCAATGGTTACCTTGTCAGTGAGCATTAGTCAGTGCCGGCTCGGGCTTAACTTGAGGCAGACGGCCAGGTGGTGGAGGTGCAAGAAGCTGCTCTTTTCTGTAAACCAGATTGGTTGCGTTGAAGGTAGCCAGCTCAAAGCCGTGTCCATGGGTGATGGCGTCGGTTGGACAGGCTTCTACGCAATAGCCGCAGAAGATGCAGCGGTTGTAATCAATGTTGTAAACCGAGGCATAGCGTTCCGCGCCGCTGATGCGGTTCTCCGCGGTGTTTTCGGCGGCTTCGATGTAAATGCAATTCGCCGGACATGCGGCGGCGCATAAGAAGCAGGCTACGCACTTTTCCAGTCCATTCTCATCGCGCTGAAGGACGTGCAGTCCGCGGAACCTCTCCTGGAACTTCGCTCCACGGAGCGGCCCAGGCCCGTCAGGGTAGTTCTCGACCACGGTGGGTTGGAACATCTCGCGGAAGGTGATCGCCATACCGGTGGCGATAGCCTTGATGTTCTTGAAAATGGACATACTTGAATTATACAAGCCGAAATTTCGCGTTATTTCGACGGTTTCACAACGGCGAATCCGGAAGCAGGTTGACGAACTCGAGTCCCAGTTTCTGCCCATCATGACGATGCACGATCACGTCGAGCACATTCGTTGCGCGGGAACCAGGCTCGACCACGGTAATCCGCAGTCGGCTGCCGGCTCGAAGGCTTTCCGCGATTTTGTCCGACGCAAGCTCAATGTTCATGCCGTTTCCGCTCACTTCAGCTACTTTGCCCAGTTCGCGCCCATTCTCGTCGTAGACGCGCGCCTCTTCGGCGACGGATAGCCGTGGGAATTGCCGGCGATGTCGAAGGTCAACCATTCGGGGAATCAACCATTCAGGAATCGGCAGCGCACGCTTTCGTCCCGGACTATTTCGAGAGTACCAGCTTGGCAATCGTCTGGAGCTGCATGTTCGAAGTGCCTTCGTAGATCTTCCCGATTTTGGAATCGCGAAAGTACTTCTCCACGGGGTAGTCTTTTACGAATCCATAGCCGCCGTAGATCTCGACCGCGAGTGAGCTCACCCGTTCCGCCACTTGCGATGCGAACAGCTTGGTCATGGCAGCTTCCTTTACGAAGCTCTGACGGGCGTCTTTCATTCGCGCCGCGTTATAGACCATCAAGCGAACTGCGTGGATGTCGGTGGCCATCTGCGCCAGCTGGAATTGAATGCCCTGGAAGTCCGAAATACTCTTGCCGAATTGCTTGCGCTCTTGCGCGTATCGAGCCGCCGCTTCCCAGGCTCCTTGAGCGAGGCCGAGCATCTGGGCGCCAATGCCGATGCGTCCTTCATTCAGGGTTTCGATTGCGATCTTGTAGCCTTTGCCCGGTTCGCCCAGCACGTTCTCTTTTGGAACGCGAGCGTCTTCGAGGATCAGCTCGCAGGTGCTGGAGGCGCGGATGCCCAGTTTGTCTTCCTTCTTGCCAACAGAAAAGCCCGGGAAGTTCTTCTCTACGATGAAGGCGGTAATGCCACGGTATCCGGCGGCCGGATCGGCATTTGCAAACAAAATAAACAGTCCAGCTTCTTTCGCATTCGTGATCCAGAGCTTTCGGCCGTTGACGATGTACTCATTGCCGCGCAGCTCGGCGCGGGTTTGCATCGCGAACGCGTCGGAACCCGAGCCGGCCTCGCTCAGCGCGTACGCGCCGACGGTGTCGGTAGCCATGCGCGGGAGATAACGCCTCTTCTGCTCGTCTTTACCCCAGCGCAGTAGAGCGTTGTTGACCAGGGTATTTTGGACATCGACGAGCACTCCAGCCGAAGGATCGATTCGGGAAATTTCCTCAACTGCAAGGATCGCCTCGAAGAAACTGCCTGCGCCGCCGCCGTACTGCTCGGGAATCTCGATCCCCATCAATCCGAGCTGGAAGAATTGCTCAATGAGCGCATGGTCAAAGACCTGCTTCTCATCCATCTCACGCACCAGCGGACGCAGCTTCTCCTCAGCAAACTGCCGGACATTGTCCCGAAAAAGGACTTCGTCATCGCCCAGTGCGGTCAGAGGCAAGGGAAGAGAGCTGGCTTCGATGAGCGCTTCAGACATCACAAACTCCGCGAGAAACAGCTGATTCTATCACTCGGATTCAGGCAGTTGACGCGGGCGAGCGCAGCGCAAGCCGCTCTTCTTTTTTAACGCGAGCTTAGAGGCGGGCAAAACCCGGACGGCGCCAGACAATCGCCAGCTTCTCGGTTTCGAGGATCTTTTGAATCTGTCCTCGCGCATAGTTGGACCAGGCGCCAACCGGATCGAGCTTTATGTACGACCGCCAGTGAGGAAGGGCCTTGCGTGGACGCCGCAGACGCTCGAATGCGAGAGCAAGATTGTAGTGCGCGTCCGCGTAGGTGGGCGAAATAGCAATGGCCGACTGGTAAGCGCTCACAGCTTCTTCAAGTCGGCCGGTTTCATCAAGAACATTTCCCAAATCGAAATAGCCAAGCGCATACCGAGGATCGATGGCAATAGCCCGGCGATAGTGCTTCTCGGCTTCGATGTAGTTTTGTTGATTGTAGAAAAGCGTTCCCAAATTGATACACGCAGCGGCGTGCTTGGGATCGAGCTCCAGAACGCGGCGATAGGTTTGCAGGGCCTCATTCTGCCGCTCAGGCTTCTCCTCAATCGCGACCGCGGCAGCAAAGAGTTCAGCGGCAGTTTCTGCCACGCGCGGCTGAGCTGCCCGCGCTTCAACGATCTTCGGTCGATCGAAATTTAGGAGGAACTGTCCAGCGAGCGGATCGAGCTCGCGCCCTTGGTGGCGGAACGTCAATCGCGAGCCATGCGACGAGATGCCCGCCTCAAGCAGGGGATTCTGCATTCCGGAAACTTGCCGCTGCATCGCGTCGAGGGAAGCTCGAATGGCAGCTGGACGGACCTTCTTCGCTCGCAGTTCACCCAATTTTCTGATTTGCAGAAGATCGTAGAAGGAATAACTTTCAGCGGCGGCAATGAGTCCGGCTCGTTCCCAGCCGGCAAGTTGTCGAGGACTAATCCGCAGTATGCGAATGACTTCAGCTCGAAGATATCGTTCCACGTCTGCTGCTGCCCGCCTCAGTCTCGGGTTTGAGGTTGGTTGTGTCCTGGTTTCGAGTTGACGGTTCGCCTTCTTTTCACTGATTATGAGAATCGGAAAGGCAAATATCAAGAGAAAAATCAGGCAGTTACCAAGAAAGTATGAGGAAAACTTGGGCCAATCTCCAAGTCGGATTCGTGGCAGAAAAACAACAGATGCACTGAGAGTTTAGTGTTACGAGGAGGCCAGTCGTGAACGTTAGGGCCGCACTGTCACCATTACCACGCCGTGAGAAGGGACGCTGGCGCTAAATTTTTCCGTAAATTCACCAAGGTCCCGGTGCTCCCACAGGTCGCGAACCGCGGCGCGCAGGTGCTCGGGAAAGCCAATCTGCTTCCAGTCCGCTTCAATCTGGGCTGTGTCTTTGCCGCGATTGAGCAAAACCACCGCGCGTGAGCCATCGTTGAGGGCGCGCGACCAGACTTCCAGATCTCCGTTTTTCGCCACGCGGCGCCCCTGCTCGCCAAGCGCGTCCTGATCGACTGCAATGACTTCTTTATTGGTCAGGATCTCGCGGATGTCGGGCGCCATGTTCCGCAGGTCGTTGCCTGCCATCAGCGGCGCTGCCAGTATTGCCCAAAGACTGAAATGGGAACGGTATTCGACATTCGACATCCCGCCGTTTCCGACCTCGAGCATGTCGGGATCATTCCAATGTCCCGGACCAGCAAAGCTGTAGAGCTCGGCGTTATGGTCGAGGATGTTCACAATTCCCAGTCCCTCTTTGGGACTCTCCCAAACGTCGCCGATGTCGCCGCCGCTGCGCCAGAGATTCCCCACGTCGCGCGCCCACAGCCACGGCTTTGTGCTGCCCCACTCGCAGAGGCTGAAGACAATAGGACGTCCCGATGCCAGCAGGGCGTCGCGCATGATGGAATAGGAAGCCGCTGAGTCCTGCGTGCTGTGGTTGCACCAGTCGTATTTGAGATAATCGATGCCCCACGCGGCATATTGGCGGGCGTCCTGGAACTCGTACCCGCGACTTCCCGGACGCTTCTGGCAGGTTTGAGTGCCGGCGTCGGAATAGATCCCGAACTTGAGTCCTTTGGAATGGACGTAATCTGCGAGTGCTTTCATGCCGTGAGGGAAGCGCTGCGGATCGGGCTGGATGTTCCCATTCTGGTCGCGGGCGACCTGCCAGCAGTCGTCGATGACTACATATTGATATCCCGCGTCTCGCATTCCGCTCGAAACCACAGCGTCGGCTTCGCTCTTGATCAGGTCTTCGCTCACATTGCAGGCGAACTTGTTCCAACTGTTCCAGCCCATGGGTGGAGTCTTCGCCAAGCCGTTGTCGAGCGATCGAGCAGGCAGCGCCAAGAGAAGAACAAGCGGCAGCAGTGAGAAAAAAGTCTTTTTCATTTGACGTCCGGTTGCAATGGATTTAGAAAGCTCTTGCGAAAGCCACAAAGAATAGCAGAGAGTTCTGGTTACGATGCGCAACACCGCAGTTTTCGCAAGCTCAAGCGCAGATGTTACATTCTTCTTCATTCCATGCGGCCAAAAACGCTGCCAATCAAACTCTTATGTTTGGTGTTGCTGCTGTTCTGTGCGGACCTCTACGCGCAGGACGTAACCCGCGGCACGAAGGAGTTCGAATTTTTCGCCCAGGGCGGACACAGCGTGAGCGGCGGACGCGGCGATACAAGCATCTTCAATGCGGGCATGCGCGTAGGTTTCGCGCTCTTCAATCTTGGTCCCGGCTCAGTGGAGCATGAGTTTGAAGCCATCCCTGTGTACTACTTCGCCCAGCCGGGAAAGAACGCTTATGGCGTGAGCTTCACGCCCTTCGACATCAAGTACAACTTTCAGCGCAATTCGACTCGCCCGATGCCTTTTATCGAGTTGGGAGGCGGCGTCCTTTTCACGAACAGCGACGTTCCTTTTGGCACGAACAAAGTGAACTTTACGCCACAGGCGGGTGTCGGAGTCCACATTCCATTCGGCGGCCGCGGCTTCCACGCCACGCTGGCGCTGAAGTACGTACATGTTTCGAATGCAGGTCTCTCCGAGCCGAATCCCGGTTTGAATTCCGTGCAGGTGCGCTTGGGATTTGGAATGTTCAAGAAATGAGTTGAGCAGTCAGCACTCAGCATTCAGCGATCAGCCCCTTCTGCTTAGGCGTGATCAGAAGGAACGGGTGACATGACCAATCCTGTTACAGGCTGACCGCTGGCTGCTGACCGCTGACTTGCGACTGCTCCCCCGTCATCGTGGCGGAATTCCCGGGCCTGACGGCTGCTGAGTCGGCGTTGTCGTATGGTTCTGATTCGCAATCGTCACTCCCGCCACGGTGCCCGCTGCGATCGAACCCACGGCGATTGCCACGGTACGCACAATGCTGGTCGTGGTTTGCACGCCGATGCCGGCGGCGTTGGCCAGTCCGGCGTGGCTGACGCTGGTTTGGCTGATCAGCTGGCGAATTGCCGCCTGACTGATGCTCTGAACCGGTCCCACTCCGGAAGCTGTCACCTCAACCTGCTGCCCCGGATTCACGTTCACCGACTGAGAAGTGTTGGGCGCTCCCCCCGCGCCATTGAGCGGGGTCATCTGCACGACTCCGGAGTACACCACGAGCGTAGTGCGATCGGGAGTGACAATAAGCAGAAAGTCCGTGCCGATCACGCCTGCGACCGATGTCGGCGTCCTCACTTCGAACTTGGAGTTCGGCTGCGTGAGTTTCACTACCTGGCTTCGGAGGCGTCCGAATAGCAGTTCCAGTGTGGTCTGCTGGGCGGCCGCATCATGCTGGACAACGCGCATCTGGCTGTTTGAGCCCAAGCTCAACATTGAGCCGTCACGCAGGTTTACGCGCAGCCGACCGCTGGGGCTGGTAGCCAGCAAGTCGTTCCACATTACCTCGTCGCGCAGGTTAATGGAGTTGCTATTGCGGGTTGCAGTTGGGTCGAGCGCGCCAATGGTACCGGCAGACTGCGGCGCGCCGGCCTGGCCAAAGCTGGCAAGCGGTGACAATAGAAAACACAACGCGACTGCAATTGCGCGATACCGCCACTTCTTTAGCTCCATGCAACTCCTCATTCGATCTTGCCTCGATTGCACTGCGCTACTGGATGGTTACATTTACCGTGGTCGATGTCTGCACGCCAGTTCCTTGTGCGACAACGATCACGGAGTAAGTCCCTGCCGGCGTGGCCTGTTGCTGCTGAGTGCTGTTTCCACCGAAGCTCGAGCTTCCACCGCCGCAGCTCGTCCAGATTCCCATTCCGGCAACGAGCAACGCGAGCAATACCAACGGTGTACGACGTTTGCGCGGCATCCCGAAACCGACGAGCACGACTGCCGGAATCAATCCAGTGAAAGTTGCCAACACCCATGGCGACGCCGGATTCATCAGGGCCGCGGTAGTTGTGCGGCTGATGGTCATGGTGGCCGTGGTGGTTGTGCCCGCCGCTCCGAGTTTAATGCTTGAGGGGTTGAACGAGCAGGTCACACCCGGCGGCAGGTTAGCGCACGACAACGTAAATGTAAGCCCGGCCGCTGCAGCGTTGGGAGTAAAGGAAACCGTGAACGTTGCCGACTGACCTGCAGCAAGCGAGGCGGTTTGCGGCGAGGCAGTTGCCGAGCCGCCGCTTCCGACGCCGGCCACGTTCAGCCCGCTTCCCGAAATGGCAAGTCCGAAGACAGTGCCGCTGGGCGTTCCCGCATTGAACTGCGAGAGGATCTTCCCCGAAGTGAGGTCGAAGTGGAAGACGGTAGAGCTGCAGTAATCCGAGGCCCAGAATGAAGTCCCACTTTGGTCCAAAGCCACGCCATACAGGCAGGATTGGTTCGGCGCAGTGTAGGTCGTGACTACCTGGCCTTGCGCGTTGAGCCGCAGAATGTCCTGCAGATCGGCGACGATCACGCCGCCATCCGGCAGAATGCGCAACGTGAGAGCCTTCTTCAGCCCTGTAGCAAACGGTGCCAGCTGCTGGTTATGGCAAACGTCGTAGCGCAGAATCGACGCACCTTCCGAGGTGTACAGCAGCGTGCACTGGTCGGCCGAGAGGTCGATGTCGTCCGAACCTTGTTCTTCCGTCGTTACTGTGTAATTCGCAAGCAGTTTTCCGGACGGATCGAATTTCAGAATTTGCCGCGAGCAGCCGGACTGGCCGACATAGGCATCTCCTGCGCCGTCGAACACAATCGTCTCCGGCTGGCAGCTATACCCACTGCCGAAGCTGCCGATCTTCGCCCCGGTTGTGGTGTTGAACTCAGTTACCTGTCCTGCCGTGAAAGCTGTCGAGTAAAGGTTGCCGGCCTTGTCGAAGGCCATGCCGGACGTAGTGCCGCCCAGCGTGCTGTCAAAGGTCTTCAGCAGCGTGCCGTCATTGGCAAACTGCAGCACCTTGCCACTGCTCACTGCAACGTAGATTCCCGGTGGGAATCCATTGCCGCTGGCGGTAATGGTCTGCGTAGCCGAGCCGCTGAGGCCAAAGGCATCGGTTGCGGTCAGGGTGGCAGTGTAAGTACCGGCTTGCGAATAAGTGTGCGTGGCGCTGCTCGTCGCCACACTCGAACCATCGCCGAAACTGAGCGCGGTTGTTGAGATGGAATTCGGGCCGGTGCAATTTCCGGTAAACGTGACCAGCAGCGGAATCGAGCCGGAGAGCGGTGCTGCGGACAATGTGCACGCCGGCCCCACACTCGAACCGACAGTTACATTTTGAGTCGCGCTGCCGGAATTGCCGAAGATGTCGCCGGCGCTCACTTTCACGGTAAACGTTCCCGCAGACGCATAAGTATGCGCGCCGCTGGTCGTCCCGTTCACGACTGTGCCGTCGCCAAAGTCAATGGACGTGGAGTTGATCGCATTTGCGCCGTTCGGGTCCGTGCAATTGCCGGTTGCCGTGACATTCAGAGGCGCCACTCCCGTGTTCGGAGTGACATTGAGCGTGCAGGAAAGGGCCTGCTTTATTCCGACCGTCACGACTTTGGTCGCGGACGCGGTGTTATTCGCCGCGTCCGTCGCGGTCACCTTCACCGTGAAGGTTCCTGCTGTGTTGTAGGTGTGGCTTCCGCTAGTGGCGTCCTGAACGACTGTGCCATCTCCGAAGTCGAGCGTCGTGCTGACGATGTCGTTTTCCGGATCCGTACAGCTTCCGTTCGCGGTAACCGTTAGGGGCGCAGTTCCCAAACTGGGAGCAACGCTCAATGTGCAGGTGGGAGGCTGATTGGCAGTCACTGTCACCGTCTGTGACGCAGAGCCCGTAAGCTGCAGATTGTCGATTGCATTCACGGTGACTGTGTACGTCCCCGGCGTGGCGTACGCATGTTGCGCGCTGGCGCCATTGACGGGGGCGCTGCCATCCCCAAAATTGATCGTGGTTGTCGAGATCGTTCCGGCGGCGTCGGTGCAAGTCGATGTAGCCGTCGTGGGCAGGTCGGCAGGAACTGGATTTGGATTGGCCGAGATGGTGCACGCCGGCCCTGTCGCAGTCGTCGCAGTCGCAGTGTTGTTGGCCAGATTCGGATCGGACTCGCGCCCGGAAATGTTTGCGGTCGCGGTGATCACTCCCGGACTGTTGGGCAACATCGTGAACGTCGCGGAAGCCGTCGCATTCACCGCTAGGCTTCCTATTGGGCAGCTGATGGTTGTGCCCTGAGTTGTGGTGCTGGAGGTACAGGTGTTCGGAGTGAGGCTCACGACCGAGGAGTTCGGAATCGAAGCAGTGAGCGTGACCCCAGTTGCGTTCAGCGGACCAGCATTGCTCGCACTGAGCGAGTAAGTGACATTCGACCCGACATTCACCGCGGACGGCGCACTCATCGTGACGGCGAGGTCGGCGCCGCCCGACTGTGCCTGGTTGAACACCGCAATTCCTCCAATGCCGTTCGTGAATACTCCGCGTGGGCCTGACGTGCCTAAACCGGTGCTGTAGCCGTTACCATTCATTATCGAGCCGGTCTGAATGTTGACCCTATACAAAGTTCCGGTAAATTCGTCGTTTGTCCAAAAGCTTTGGCCGTCGGGATCGAGATTCAAGTTGGTGACGAACGATTCTGCCGGCAGCGTGTACGTCTGTAAGAGGTTGCCGTGTTGATCAATCCTGACGATGCGATCCGTATTGGCCACCAACAGCGTGTCGTCGGGCAGCTCGCGAAGAGCATAGGCTGAATTCTGAGTCTGAAGGTCCGCGTGTTGAACCAGCTCGGCTAGATCGAATATGTGAATGAAAGGTGATCCGTCGGCGTAGGCTACCGTGTCGCCGGAATCAAGCAATTCGATCCAACTTATCCCGGTGAAATCCGCGAATGTGTACCCAGGAAAGAACGTGGTAGTCGGTCCCATTGTCGAATTCGCCCCCGCCTGAAAGCGCAGGAACCTAGGCACGATAGTGCCCTCGCCCGAGAAGCCGGGTTCGGCAACCAGAAGAGTTCCTGCTGGCTCAGACACTAAGGACCAAGGACCTTGATATCCAGTGCCAAACAAGGCCGGCCCGGTTCCGTTCGCCGCAAACTGTTCCACTTGACTTGCAAAGGGACTAGCGAGATACAAATTCCCTGATCGATCGAAGGTTAGCCCTGCTCCGTCAGAAGCATTCACGCCCGCACTTAATACCTGCACGGTGTTGCCGGTCGCAGGATCGATCACAAACACCATGCCGAAGTTTGTGCTGAGAAAGATCTGCCCGTTTGAGAACGGTTGCAGTGGACCGGTAAAGACTCCTCCCAGCGTGAGGTTTCCCCCGGGACTGAGAAATACGGAGCAAGTGTTCTGGCTACAGGACTGTCCAAGCCAGCCGACGAAGCTCGTGGAGGCGCCCGCAGTTGCCGTTAACGTGACGCTGGTGGTTTGCCCGTTCGTGGGGTACTGCGCGGAGCAAGTACCTGAAGTCACGCCGTTGGTGATCGTGCAATTCAACGTTGCGCCGTCACTTATGGTCCCGGTGCCGCTCCCGAAGCCGGCGATGTTTACCGTCATCGGCGGCGGAGTGGGTGGCGGCGGCCCGGCAACGAAAGTTGCGGTGACGTTCTGCGCCTGATTCATGGCAACGGAGCAAGATCCAGTGCCAGAGCATGCGCCTCCCCAACCGGAGAACGTGAACCCGGAGCTGGGCGTGGCAAACAAATCCACGGTGATCCCTGAGGCGAAGTTCGCTGAGCAGGTGCCGCCGGTAAATTGCGAGAAGCAATCAATCGCAAACGGACTACTTTGCACGAATCCTCCCGGAGCGCCGCTACCAGCTGGTGGAGTTAGCGTCACCGTCAGCGGGAAAGAGACTGGAGTTGCTGTTCCGGTAAGCGTGTAGGTGAGGCTGGGCAGGGCAGGGTCGTTGGTGTTGAACGTCAGTGTTGCGTTAATAACCCCATTGGCATTTGCCCCGGGAGCGAAGGTCACGTCGATAAGGCAGGCATTCCCTGGCACGACGATGGATACAAGACCGGCGGCAGGGCAGCTGGGGCCCGCGGTAAAGCTATTCGTGGGGTCAGTCACTACTACGTTGCTGATGATCAGATCGTCAAGACCAGCCTGATTGCTAATGGAAATAGCCGATATGTTCCTTTGCCCATCCAAGGTGATGGGGAATGGGATCGTGCTTCCTGTTCCGGGAAAAATGCCGGCGACTGGGACCAGATTCACTTTCCGCACCCGGTTGCTTCCCGAGTCGGCAATGAAGATGTCGTGAGTTCCTTGAGCTGTGTTGAAGACGGCGATCCCCGAGTTCTCGATCATCGCCTGTGTGGATGGTCCTCCATCGCCAGAGAAGCCTCCGTTTAAGTTCTGGACATCGCCTGCGACGGTGCTTACGCGATTGGTAAAAGCGTCCAGGCGCTGGACGACATTGTCAGGACCGCCGCTGACAAAGAGGTTCTCCAGGTTGTCCACGGCAACCGCGGTTGGAGCCACCCTGGACGCGCCATCTCCTCCAAAGGTGGCGGTTCCATCGAACACAGCCCGGGACATGCTCTCGACCACCGTCGCTCCGACCGAGATGATCACCTTACGAACAGAGTTATCGCCAGAGTCAGCGATGAAAACATCCGTGGCACCGGCCTGCGGAACGCCCCTGTTTATTCGAGGTGAGACTGCCAGACCGAGGGGTGTGTTCAGCAGGGCAGACGTCGGCAGACCGCCATCTCCGCAGTTTCTGGGGTAAGTCGTACAAGCTTGGCCAGGAGTGCCGGCAAACGTAACGATAGTGCCGGTAGAACTGATTTGCCGGACGGTGTGAAGTCCTTTGTCAGAGACATAAATGTTGCCGGTCGCGTTGTCCACCGCAATACCCGCCGGCAGGTCGAGGCTCGCGCCTGTGGCGCTGCCCCCGTCGCCGCAGGTCGGATACGAAGCTGTTCCGGGCGTGCAGGCGCTGCCATTTCCCGCTATGGTGGCGATACTTCCGGCTGCAATCTGAACTCCGGCGACGGTAATCGGATTCGCCTGATTATTTACGACACCCACGACCGCAGCTTTGCTGTCGACGATGTAGAAGTTGCCCTGAGCGTCTGTGGCGATACTCTCCGGCTCGACGAACCGGGCGGCGTTTGCCGGGCCGCCATCTCCATTGCAGCCGGGCTGTGCGCAATTGCGCGACTGCCCGCCAAACCCAATGCCGGCCACGGTGCTGATGTTGCCGTTAAGGTCAATTTTGCGAACGCGCTCGCCGGAGGTTTCCAGCGCATACACGTTCTCGTTGGCATCAAGGGCGAGGCTTTGCGCCAGTCCCAGAATGGCGCTGGTTGCAGCTCCGCTATCCCCGCCTGAGCCACCGCCCGCGAGGTTCGCGATGGTGCCGTTCGCGGCGTTGATCTGACGAACCCGCATGTTGAACGTATCGGCGATCAGGACGTTATTGTTGGCATCCACGAAGACGCCGTTGGGAAAGTCCAGGAAGCCTCTGAGCGCAGGGAGGCCATCACCGCAGGCCGGTTCGGCTGCATTGGAACAGATTGTCCCGAGCCCCGCGATGGTCGTGATGATGTGATTTGCCGAGGTGTCAACTTTGCGGATTGCCGGATTTCCCGAATCGGTAATAAAGAGATTGCCTGCGGCGTCCGTTGCCAGCCCTGTGGGCCGGTCGATCTGGGCCGCAGTGGCAGCTCCGCCGTCGCCGTTCGGTGCTCCCGAAGTTCCGGGATTGCCTAACGTGCCCGCGTAGAGGCTGATGTTCTGGTTGGTGTCGATCTCGCAGACGATGTCGAGCTTGGTGTCAGAGACAAACAGATTGCCCGTTTTATCGACGGCAACACCTACGAGATTGCTGAATATCGCGTTTGTGGCGGCGCCGCTGCCACATCCCGGTGTGCCTGTCCCCGGAGCATTGGCTCCGGCATACGTGCTGATGGTTTGCGTGGCCGCATCCACGCGTCGGACGACCGCGTTGCCGTTATCCGCGATAAACAAGTTGCCGTTGCCATCGACGGCGACATCGGTGGGAGAGCTGAGGCGCGCCGCGGTAGCTGCGCCGCCATCCCCGGCATACAGACCGAAGAGTGGATCTTCACTTCCTGCGACGGTGGTGATTACGCCTGTCTGCGCGTCAACCCGCCGGATGCGATTGTTCTTCGAGTCGGTGATGAACAGGTTATTGCCGCTATCAATCGCGAGTCCAAGCGGATAGTCGAGTTGTGCCTGTGTTGCCGGGCCGCCGTCGCCGGAAAATCCGGCCAGTCCCGTGCCGGCATAAATGCTCAGCGTTCCGCCGCTGTTCACCATGTATACCGCGTTCAGCGAGGGAACTGTGATGTAGGTGTTCCCAGCGCTATCGCGCACAACCGACGCCGGCTGCGGCAAATACGCGCTGCTGGCCGCGCTTGGTTGCGCGGCTCCTCCGGCGATGGTGTTGATGCTGTTGGGTGCTACTTGTCCCCTGGCTGTTAACGCGGCCAGTAACGTCACAAACGACAGGGAGATAATTCGTCGCATTCCACTTCCTGCAATCTTTGTCCCGTGAATTGGGAAAACGCTGATTTGTGGGTCGGAAGTCCACTTGGGAAGGCCGTCCACGTCCGAGTCCGCACACCTCCGTCCGCAAGCCTGCCTCTGTGGCCAGAACAGGAGCTAACCGCAGCGAGTAGATGTTCAGAGACTCGGCTTGGAATAGTACGACAGAGATGCCGTTTTGGAGTGCTGCAAAATCAGGAAATTCTCAGGAAAAACGCAGAAATCGCGCCCAGTGCCAGGATTTAAGTAGAACGCCCGACGTTTTGCGTCAAGCGTTCGACCGAAGTGCCGCATGGGCGGTTCTTAGCATCGAAATACCAGACCACAAACGGTCTCGACTCCCTACTTGAGGCAAAAGGTCATCATGAAGAAATCCTGGCTACTGTCATCCGCTCTGCTCCTGGCGTTTCCCCTTGCGTACGGGCAAAACACCAACGCAGCTTCGGGAACGCCGCAGTCTCCGGCGGTCGGCTCAACCGGAAGCAGTTCGACCGCTGCTCCATCTCAGAGTTCGAACACCACCGGCGGCACGGACGCGAGTGGCACGAACCAGGGGAGCGTAAGCCAAACCGGCGCGACCGGAACATCGGGCAACACCAGCTCTGTCGGCAGCAATTCGGCCAACGTGAGCACTCCCAGCGGCAACGCCCAAAGCTCCACCGCAGCCGGAGCCAACAATGCCTATCCGACTGACCAGGCGAGCACCGCGGGAAATGATCAATTGGGTGCACAGGCCCGGGCGACAGGAGCGTCCACTGGAGTGGGCGTGTCGGCCAAGCCGAACAAGAACCGTCAAACGAAGGAAAACATCCCGGTCTCGACCGCGCCCCAGGCGAATCCGAAATGATGAGGAGTGCTCGGTTATCAGTCGTCAGTTGTCAGTCGTCAGTTATCAGTTGTTAGTTCTCGGCAAAGTCAAAGCTAGTCCCTGCCCGTCGGGCGGGCTCTGCTGAAGCTAATGGCCAACTGTCAACTGACTACTGCCAACTGAAAACTGATCACTGAAAGCCGCCTATTGCCTATTGCTTACTGCCTATTGCCTTCTGCACACTGCCCCAATCCACCTTCCCGCGATAGAATCTCCGTTCGGTTCAACGGCCTATAAATCCAAAGCTGCCACTCAGCCGTTCTTAGGAAAGAGCACATGAGCTCGGCGCCGAGCGCCAAAGATCAGCCGCAGATGACGGATTCCATGCTGATGTCCCGCATCCGCACAGGCGACGAAGACGCGCTCGCGGCCTTGCACGATCGCTACGCAGCCGTGGTGTATTCGGTGGCGTTGCGCGTGCTTGGTGAAACCA